>JALOKS010000076.1 GCA_025456385.1 Thermoanaerobaculales bacterium
CGCGACGTCGACCTGGGCCATGGTCGGGTTGATGGCGTCCATCTCGATCAGCTTGTCGTAGGGCACGTCGGCCTCGGCCAGCAGGACGTTCATGTGGCCGGGCATACGGCCGGCCACCGGGTGGATGGCGTACTCGACGTTGATGCCCTTGGCCTCGAGGAAGTTCGCGATGTCGCGCACCGAGTGCTGGGCCTGCGACACCGCCATGCCGTAGCCGGGGACGATCACGACCCGCTGTGCGACCTCGAGGGTCATGGCGATCTCGTCGGCGGAGGCCGCCTTGACGGTCTTGTAGACCTCGTCGGCGTCCGGGGTCTCCGAGGTCGGACCCATGGAGCCGAAGAGCACGTTGGCGAGCGAGCGGTTCATCGCCTTGCACATGATGTTGGTGAGGATCACGCCCGAGGCGCCGACCAGGGAGCCCGCGATGATGAGGACGGTGTTGTTGATCACGAAGCCGGTCGCCGCGGCGGCGAGGCCGGAGTAGGAGTTCAGGAGGGCGATCACCACCGGCATGTCGGCGCCGCCGATCGAGATCGTGAGCACCACGCCGAGCACGCCGGCGAAGCCGACCAGGACCCAGAAGAGGGGCGTGTTCGCAGGGTCCTGGACCAGCATGACGCCGAGCACGACGGAAATTCCGGCGCTTACGATCTTGACCAGGTCCATGCCCGGGAAGCGGTCCTTCTTCAGGAGCAGGAGCCCGCCGATCATGAACGCGGAGACGATAAAGGCCGCCGCGAGCAGCTTGTCGGCGATCGCGAGCCCGTACCACACACCTCCGATGACGACCGCCAACGAGAATCCGTACTTGATGACCTTCTGCCCGGTGCGCAGCTTCCACTTCACGCACAGGAACTCGGCCAGCTTGCCGAAGGCGACGTAGGAGCCGAAGAAGGTCACCGAGCCGATGATCCCGGAGAGCACGGTCGCGACTCTCATCTGCATCGAGTCGTCAGCCGGAGCCCCGGCACCCAAAGCAGTCAGGGTCGCGATCAGAGCCGAGCCGGCGACCAGCACCGAGGCGCCGCCGCCGAAGCCGTTGAAGAGGCCGACCATCTCGGGCATCGCCGTCATCTTGACCTTGAGGGCCGTGAAGGCACCGATCACGGAGCCGATCGCGATGCCGAGGATGATGTAGGTCCAGTCCCACCGGCCGCTCATCAGGGTGGCCACGATCGCCAGCAGCATGCCGACGGCGCCGAGGTAGTTGCCCATCACCGCGGTCCGCGGCCGGGCCAGCATCTTGAGGTCGACGATGAAGAGGACCGACGCGATGAGGTAGATGATGTTGGTGACGTCTTGCATCGACATGGTCAGCCCCGCCTACTTCCGCTGGAACATCTTGAGCATGCGGTGGGTGACGAGGAAGCCACCGACCACGTTGATGGTGGCGAAGATCACCGCCACGAAGGCCATGATCTTCGCGAGCTGGCTGAACTGCGGGTCGCTCTCGAGCACGCCCGCGAGGATCAGCGAGCCGATGATCGTGATGCCCGAGATCGCGTTGGAGCCCGACATCAGCGGCGTGTGCAGCGTCGGGGGCACCTTGGAGATGATCTCCATGCCGACGTAGATCGCCAGCACGAACACCGTGACCAGCATGACCAGGTTCATTTGACACTCCCTTCGCCCGCGGCGCCCATGGCTTCGAGGACGCGCGGGTTGACCACCTTGCCGTCCCGGGTGATCAGGGTGCCGGCGGTGATCTCGTCGTCCGGGTTGATCGTGAGCTTGCCTTCCTTGGTCAGGTGGAGGAGGAAGGTCGCGATGTTCTTGGCGTACATCTGGCTGGCGTGGTAGGGGATGGTGGCGGGTATGTTCAGGGGGCCGATGATCGTGACGCCGTTGTAGAGCACGTTCTCTCCGGCCTTGGTGAGCTCGCAGTTGCCGCCGCGCTCGGCCGCGAGGTCCACGATCACCGAGCCTGCGTGCATGCCCTTGACCATCTCCTCGGTGACCAGGATCGGCGCCTTCTTGCCCGGGATCGCGGCGGTGGTGATGACGACATCCGACGCCGCGACGACCTTAACCATCATCTCGCGCTGCTTGCGGTAGAAGTCCTCGCCGAGCGCCTTCGCGTAGCCGCCGGCGTCCTCGGCCCCGGTGGTCTCGAGCTCGAGCTCGACGAACTTCGCACCGAGGCTCTGCACCTGCTCCTTGACCGCCGGCCGCACGTCGTAGGCCTCGACCAGCGCGCCGAGCTTCTTCGCCGAAGCGATGGCCTGGAGGCCGGCGACGCCGACCCCCACCACGAAGACCTTGGCGGGCGCCAGCGTTCCGGCGGCGGTCATCATCATCGGGAACATCTTGGGCAGGGTATTGGCAGCCAGCAGCACCGCCTTGTAGCCGGCGATGGTCGCCATCGACGACAGCACGTCCATGCTCTGTGCGCGGGTGATGCGGGGCATCATCTCCATCGAGAACAGGGTCACGCCCTTGCCCGCCACCGCCGCGTTGGCCTCGTGCTCGGTCAGCGGCTCGCAGACGCCGATCACCGCCTGGCCGCTGCGCATCAGCTCGAGGTCGCTCCTGCCGGCCGCCAGGTTGGATCCCAGGGCTCGCACCTGGGCGATCACGTCGGCCTGGGCGAAGACCTCGGCGCGCGTCGGCAGCACCTTGGCCCCTTTGGCCGAGTACTCGCCGTCGAGGAAGCCTGCGTCGCTGCCGGCTCCGCTCTCGATCACCACCTCGATGCCGGCCTTGGCCAGCTGCGGGAGCAAAGGGGGAACCATGGCGACTCTGGCCTCGTTCGGGAAGCTCTCTCTGACGATTCCGAGGATCATAGGCGTCCGTCCCTTCTTGTGCGGGCGGATCGGAGGAGCCCGCCCGCGGCTTGAGCTGTCTGGGCCCGGCGGGAGAAGAGCCCGGCCGGATCGTTACTGTCGCAGGATCCTAGCACCTTCGCGGAACGACCGGAAGGGCTTCTTGAGCTTTTCTTCACAAGCTGATTCTGAGGCTTCGTCGCGGCTGCCGCCCGCTCGCTCCGCGCCGTCCCCGAGGAGGTACCGCGCCTCGTCAGCGACCGGCCAGGGGCAGGGTCACGATCACCGCGGTGCCCGGCCCTTCGCGCCCCTCGGCGCGCACGGTGCCACCGTGGGAGCCGATGATCGCGCGGACCAGCGCGAGCCCGAGCCCGGTGTGGGTCGTGGCGCCGGCCTCTCCGGGCCGGTAGCTGTAGAAGCGTGCGAAAACCCGGTCGCGGCTCTCGGCCGGGATGCCCGGCCCTTCGTCCGCCACCTCGACGACAGCCTGCTCGTCCGTCGCGGCGACCGTCACCTGCACGCGGGCGTTCGGGGGCGAGAAGCTGACGGCGTTATCGATGAGGTTCTCGAAGACCTGGGTCAGGCGATCCGGTGAGCCCTCGACGGCGACCGCTCCGGGCTCGCGGACCACGAGCACGAGCTCCGGCCCGCGCCCGTTCAGGCGCAGCCGGAAGCTCTCGATCAGGCCCGGCAGGAGCTGGTCCAGACGGACCTCGACCGGCTCCTCCTCGTCGAGCCGGGCGTCGATGCGCGAGATGTCCCGCGTCTCGGTGAGCAGGCGCTCCATCCTCGCCACATCCTTCTGGATCATGAGCAGGAAGCGTCGCCGCTCCTCGGGGCTCACGTCTTCCAGAGCCATGTCGGTGGCCGTGCGAATCGCCGCCAGCGGGTTCTTGAACTCGTGGGACACGTCGGCTGCGAAGGCCTCGGTGGCGCGAAGGTGCTCGTCCAGCTGGCGGGTCAGCTCGGCGAGCGCGCGCTCGAGCTCACCGATCTCGTCGCGGCGCGTGCTCGGCGTGAACCTGCCGCGGAGGCGTCCCCGCCGGTCGACGAGATCACCGGCGCGGCGGCGCAGGGCCGCCAGCGGCCGCGCGATCGTGGTCGCGGCGAGGAGGCCGAGAACGACCGCCGCGCCGAGCCCGAGCAGGAAGACCTTGAGCACGTCGAGGCGAACCGCATCGAGCGCCTGCAGAATGCGGGTGGTGGACTGCGAAACGAGGACCGCGCCTTCGACCGCGCCCTCGACGCGGATCGGAATCGCGATGTGAAGGGTCACCGAACGCCGCGGCTCGGCACTGATCCTGGTGGCGGCACCGTAGCGGCCGCCGAGCGCGCTCTGCACCTCGGGCCGCGCGGTCAGGTCGCCGGAAGCATCGGCCTCGGCGACCGCGGCCGCGTCGACCGGGCGCTGGCGCAGCAGGCGGAAGGGCAGCGAGCCGATCCGGTACAGGACGTTGGTCTGCGGGGGAGAAAGGGCCGGCGCCGGAGCGGCATCCGGCTCCTCGGGCTCGCGGCGGGGCCCCATCAGCGCCGAGTCCGCCAAGAGCTCGCCACTGCTCGAGATGACCCGCAGGCGGCTGAGGTGGCGCTGACCGAGCTGGAGGAGGATCCGCTGCGCATCCTCACCCGTCACCTGGTCGCGGGCCTCGAGAGCGGCGGCGAGCAGCCGCCCCTCCTGGGCCATGGTTCGCTCCTGCGCCATCAGCAGGTGGCGCTCGTAGGTGTCGAGGAAGAGCACGCCGCCGATCGGCACGAAGAGGATCAGGATGTTGAAGGCGAGCAGGCGGACCGAGATGCGGGAGGGAAGCCTGAGCGCCATCGGCCGGTGATCAGCTGCGGCTCTCGGTCATGCGGTAGCCGAGCCCGTACACCGTCTCGATGCGCTCGAAGCCCTGGTCGACGGCCAGGAACTTCTTGCGGATCCTCTTGATGTGCGAGTCGATCGTGCGGTCGGAAACGAAGGTGTCGTGCGGGTAACCCTCGGTCATCAGCTGATCGCGGGTCTTGACGTGGCCGGGCCGGCGGGCGAGAGCGTGCAGGATCATGAACTCGGTGACGGTGAGCGGGACCACCGTGCCGCGCCAGCGGGCGGTGTAGCGCCGCAGGTCGAGCTCCAGCTCGCCGACGGTCATCAGCTCCTCCGCCGACCCGCCGGTCTCGCGACCGAGCGCCGCCCGTCGGAACAGAACCTTGACCCGGGTGAGGAGCTCGCGCATCGAGAAGGGCTTGCACAGGTAGTCGTCGCCGCCGAGCTCGAGGCCGAGCACCCGGTCGAACTCCTCGTCGCGCGAGGTGAGGAAGATGATGGGCAGGGATTCGGACAGGGAGCGCAGGCGCCGGCAGAGCTCGAGGCCGTCCATCCGCGGCATCAGGATGTCGAGGATGACGAGCTCCGGCAGCTGGCGCTGGAAGGCCTCCCACGCGCTGACACCGTCGCCGTAGCTCGACACCCGATACCCCTCGCGCTCGAGCGCGAACGCGACATTGTCCCTGATGTTCTGCTCGTCCTCGACAACGGCGACGCGGCCGGCCATGGGCGGAGCGTAGCCGAGCCGCAGCCGCTCCGCAATCGCGGCGCTCCGGCCTGCTTCCAGTCAACCCGCCGCAGGCGGGCTGGAGGCGAAAGAAACGGCGCCGTGGTGCGGCGCCGTCGTGCGGTGGGGGCTGGAAACCGGGATCAGTTGCTGTCGTCGCCGGCCGGCTTCTTGACAGCCGGCTTCGGCTTGGCCGCGTCCCTGGTGCGCAGCTTGTCGACGGCGACGGTGAGCGCCTCCACCTTCTTGGTCAAGGTCTCGATCTCGTCCTTCGTCGGCACTCCGATCCGGTGGATGACGGCGGTCATGCGGTCGTCGACCGTGCGCCCGAAGGTCTCCCAGTAGCTCTCGGCGACGGTCTTGAGGCCGGCGACCGTTCCCTTCGCCTTGTCGACCTTGTCCTTGCTCTTCTTCTCGAGCTTGGATCCCTGCTCGACGAGGTTGGCGAAGAACTTGCCGCCCTCCTCCTCGGCCACCGCGACGGCTCCGAGACCGGCGAGCCAGACCTTGTGGGCCGACTCGAGGATGTCCTGCTGCAGCTCCTGGCTCTTCTTCTTGCCCTTGGCGTTCATGATGTTCCTCCCTGCCGATGTGGCGCCCCTGCGCCGGTTGGTCGTGGTCGTGCCGCTCTGCGGCACCCGATGTCGGTCATAACTTAACGCACTGCGGCAAACTTGTCAATGATTTTTGCCGCTCTGCGGCAAAAATTTAAATGATTGATGATCGGTCGTTTCAGCTCCAGAATCGAGACCGATGGCCGAGATGGATGGCATGTCGACCCCGGTGCCTGCCTGCCGCAGTGCGGCAACACATCAGCTCAACGCCACCCGTCGGGGAAGCTGGTGTCGACGTCGATCGCCGAGCGCACGAGCTCCTTGGCCGCCTTGGCGTACGGCAGCAGGGCGAAGAGCCCTCCCTTCGCGAGCTTGAGCTTGCCGCCCATGAGGCCGACGATGGGGTCGGTCTTGCCGGCGAGCACGCTCCGCCAGGCCGCCGGCTCGGCGCTGATCAGGTAGGGCGTCTCGTCGAACTCCGCCGTGGTCGCGGCCCGGGCGCCCCGGCAGTCGCCGTGCCAGAGATCGGCAATGACGATTCGCTCCGCCGGGATGCCCATGGCGGGATCGGGGGTCATGATCATGCCGATCGCCCCCTCCCAGGTCGCGGCCGCCTTCTTGTAGCTCTGGTTGGCGTTGATGCTGTCGGCCCATAGCGACGCCCACTCGTGGGTGAAGATCTCGGCAGCCATGAATCCTCCCGATTGCTGACGGCCCAAGGATACGTGACCGGGGAGCCCCCCTCAAGAGCGACCCGTCACGCCGTGCACGGCGTCGCCGCGGAAGCGGCCCACGTAGCGCCGGAACGGCTCGGTCACGGCGCGCGGCACCGGCAGGTACATGAGGTGGCCGCTCGCCTCCTGCCTGGCATCGAAGAGCCAGGCCGCGACCTGGTTGACGTTGACCCGTGCGATGTCCCGCCGGCTGAACACGTTGGCCAGGTAGAGCGGTGCGAGGTCCCGCGCTTCCGCTTCGCCGAGGCTCACCGTCCACGGCTGTGGGTGCTCCTCGAGCGGGAAGCGCGTGAGCTCCTTCGGAGGCCGATTGCGGATCGCATACAGGAAGAGCCGGTTGAACGCGCTCGTCATGAGGCGCGGGTTGATGCAGCGGATCGCCGGCACGTAGAACACGTGCTGCCTGACCGGGGCGTCGTCTCCGATCTGATCGAGGCTGCCGTCGATCCCGTCCTTGAGGTGCATGAGGTCGGTCAGCACCCGGCCGTCGGCGGTTCGCAAGCCGAGAACGAAGCGCCAGAACGGGACGGTGTCCCAGCCCGGCTCGGGGGGTGCGGGTACGTGGCCGTACTCGACGACCTCCTTCTCGCCGTCGTTCACACCGCAGACCCGGTGGCAGTTGCTGCAGAAGTGGAGCACCGCGTCGGGGTCGAAGCTGAACTCGTGGCCGCAGATCGGACACTGCATGGGCACGAATCGAAGCCCCCGGCCGGTTTCCCGGGCGGCAGCCGGCAGCTCGACCAGGGACTGGGGATCGACCCGCGGGGCCGGGCCGACGACCGAGCCGGCCGCACCGTCGAGGAGAACGGTCTCGTCGATTCCTGGGCCGCGAACCTCGGCCACCCACCAGGGCCGCCAGACGATGGCGGTGACCTCGCGGGTGAAACGCGAGCCGAGCCGGATGACCTGGACCTCGCGGGACAGCCGTTTGCGGTCGAGGTCACCGAACGCGCGCTCGAGGTCGGTGTCGTCGCCGTCGATGGGCAGCGTGCGGAGCTCCTGCGGCAGACTCGCGGCCGGGCGCAGGGCTCTGAGGTAGCTGAGCTTTCCCATGGCCGGCACGGCCACCGCAGTGGTCGCTGCGACAGCCGCCTCCACGATGCCGACGTCAAAGCGGAGGAGCTTCTCCTGATCGAGGGGGGAGCGTCCGAAGGTCGCCTGGTAGAGGGTCCCCATCCCGTGCCGGTAGGGTGTCAGAAAATGCTGGGTCCGCCCCACGTGCAGGCTGCGGCAGAGCTCGGAGCGGAACGCGTCGGCCTTGCGCGACACCGCGGCCTCGGCGGCATCGATGGCGGCGTCGACCTCGGGCCGGCTGACCAGCGATCCCGACGGGCTCGCCTCGGTCGCCTGACGGGCGAGCGGCGCCACCGAGCGGGCGTAGAGCTTGAGGTAGTGCTGGTAGCGGTAGTGGTCGAGCAGGGCCTCGCGCAGCACGTTGCCGTCGTAGACCCGCTCCGGCAGGGCCACCAGCAGGGTCTCGTCGTGACCCGCGACGAGGTGGTCGCTGCCGCAGTAGGAGCAGTGGGCCATGCGGTGCAGCACGGGCACCGCGACCGCACCGCCGCACTCGCTGCAGCGGACCTCGACTGCGTACTGGCTTTCGGCGACTGTCTCGTCCTCGCCCTCCGCCGCGGCCGCCGCCGGAGCGGGCGCCTTCGCCTGGCCGATCGCCGGGGCTGCGGCCGCGGCGGCCAGGAGGCCCGCCGGCCCGCCGGCCTCCAGCCGCCGCAGGGGGCTCAAAGGCGTCAGCAGGAGAGCCCAGACGCCGCCGACCGCCATGCTCGGCGCGTACATCCACAGCTCGTCCACGCCTCCGGTGAGGATCAGGCTCACCTGTGCGAAAGCCACGCCGAGCACGATCTCGAGAAGGCTGCGGCCCGCCGCCGCCAGGCCGGCGCCGGGCATCAGGGCGTTGAGCGCGATGACCGTCCGGGGGGACGGCTGCCGCGGCCGTGCGAGGAACCACGCCGACACCGCGGCGAGCGGCGGCGCCAGGAACGAGAACAGGCCCCAGGCCGGCGTCACAGGAGCTCCCTGGCCCTCAGCTCCCCTCGCGCGATGGCCTGGAGGATCGGCACCAGGCGCACGCTGTCCTCGATCCCGAACAGGGGGTCGGCGACGGCTCCCTGCAGGAGGGTGAAGAGCGCGGCCGTGGCCTCGTCCTCGGCGCCGCCCGCCAGCAACGCCTGCCGGCAACCGTCGAGCTCGCGGCCGCTCGGAATGCCCTCGGCGAGGATGCGTTGTACCAGGCGGCGTTGCTCGTCCAACGAGAGATGTGCTTCGTCGGTCATCGCGTGTTCCATGATAGCTCGAACGACCGGAGGGCGGGGGTTGCCGCCCTCGTGGGGGAGGAGCCTCGATGTCGAAACTACGCGGCAAGCGGGTGGTGATTTCCGGGGCGTCGAGCGGCATCGGTCTGGCTGCGGCCCGGATGCTGGCAGTCGGAGGGGCGGAGGTCTGCCTGGTCGCGCGCCGGGCGGAGCCGCTCGCCGGGCTGGCGGCCGAGCTCGGAGGTCGGACCTGGGCGCAGGCCTGCGACGTCGCCGACCCGGCCGCGGTGAAGGCTCTCGGGGCGGCGGTGCAGGCGCGCTGGGGGGCTCTCGACGGTCTCGTCAACAACGCGGGCGTCGCGGTCATGGCGAGCCTGGCCGAGACCAGCGACGCGGCCTGGGAACAGACCTTCGCCGTCAACGTCCGCGGCCCGTTCCTGCTCTGCCGCGAGCTCGGTCCGCTGCTCGCGCGTGGCGAGGCGGCGGCCGTGGTCAACGTTTCCTCGACCCTGGCCGACAAGGCCATTCCCGGGATGGCGGCCTACAACGCGAGCAAGGCGGCTCTCAACCAGCTGACCCGCTCGCTGGCCCTCGAGTGGGCTCCCGGCGTCCGGGTCAACGCGGTGATGCCGGGGGTGGTCGACACGCCGATCCACGCCACGCGCGGTCTCAGCCCCGAGCACGTGAGGTCGATGGGCGGCATCCACCCGCTGCAGCGGATCGGGCAACCCGAGGATGTGGCGGCGTTGATCGCGTTCCTCCTCTCGGATGCCTCGTCGTGGATGACTGGAGCGGTGATCCCGGTCGACGGCGGGATGCTCGCGACGTAGGAGGTTTGAGTTATGAGTTTTGAGTTTTGAGTGA
>JALOKS010000077.1 GCA_025456385.1 Thermoanaerobaculales bacterium
CCGCGCTGGCCGAGCACCACCCGCACCGGGAAGCCGATCAGGTCCATGTCGTTGAACTTGACCCCCGGCCGCTCGGGGCGGTCGTCGAAGACGACGTCGACGCCGGCGGCCGCGAGCTCGCGGTAGATCCGCTCACCGGCCTCGACGACCTCCGGCTTGTCGGCGTTGAGGACCGCGAGCACGACCTCGAAGGGGGCCAGCGGCAGGGGCCAGATGATGCCCTTGTCGTCGTGGTTCTGCTCGATCGCAGCGGCCAGGGTGCGGCCGACGCCGAGGCCGTAACAGCCCATGATCATGGGGTTCTCGTTGCCGTCCGCGTCCTGGAAGTTGCACTTCATGGCCTGCGAGTACTTGGTGCCGAGCTTGAAGATGTGGCCGACCTCGATGCCCCGCTTCTCGACCATCGCGGTCGCGCACGAGGGGCAGGGGTCGCCGGCCGCCGCGAGGCGCAGATCGGTGACCGCGGTCGGGCTGAAGTCGCGGCCGGGCACGACGCCGACGAGGTGGGTGTCGGCGGCGTTGGCCCCGGTCGCTGCCGTCGCGAGCGCCATCACCGAGGGGTCGGCGACGATCGGCAGGCCCACGAGGCCCACCGGGCCGGAGAAGCCCTGCGGGCCGCCGGTGATCCTCGCGATCGCGTCCTCGGGGGCCAGCTCGAGGCCGGCGTAGCCGAGGTGGTTCTTGAGCTTGATCTCATTGACCTCGAGGTCGCCGCGGATGAGGGCTGCCGCCGGCCCGCGGTCGGTCTCGAAGATCAGGGTCTTGATGAGCTGCGACGGGGCGACGCCGAGGAAGCCCGCGACCTCCTCGATCGTCCGCATCCCGCTCGACGTTGGCGCCGTAGTGGCACTCGGGGCAGGACAGGATCGCGTCCTCGCCGGTGTCGGCGAGGACCATGAACTCGTGCGACTCGGAGCCGCCGATGTTACCGGTGTCCGCCTCCACCTGCGTGTAGCCGAGGCCGCAGCGCTCGAAGACCCGGCGGTAGGCCGCCTCCATGGCGCGGTAGGCGCGGTCGAGGTCCTCGGTGTCGGCGTGGAAGGAGTAGGCGTCCTTCATGATGAACTCGCGGCCGCGCATGAGGCCGAAGCGGGGCCGGATCTCGTCGCGGAACTTGGTCTGGATCTGGTAGAGGTTGACCGGCAGCTGGCGGTAGGAGGTGACCGAGCGGCGCACGATGTCGGTCACGACCTCCTCGTGGGTCGGTCCGAAGCAGAACTCGCGCTCGTGGCGGTCCTTGATCCGCAGCAGCTCGGGCCCGTACTTTAACCAGCGGCCGGACTCCTGCCAGAGCTCGGCGGGCTGGACCGCCGGCATCACGAGCTCGACCGAACCGGCGCGCTCCATCTCGACCCTAATGATCGCCTCGAGCTTCGCCAACGAGCGCCGGGCGAGGGGGAGGTAGCTGTAGATGCCGGAGGCCAGCTTCGTGATCATGCCGGCACGGGTCATCAACCGCTGTGAGACCACCTCGGCGTCCGCAGGGTCCTGCCGCAGGGTGTAAATGAAGCTCTGGTTCCAGCGCATGGCTCACTCCGTCAGGTCCCGAGGGTGCCGAGAGACTCCTGCCCGGGGCCGCGGCGCCGGCCGCGGCCCGTGCAACGGTCGTGGCCTGTCGATCGCCTACAGCAGGCTGTCGAGCTTCGAGGCCAGGACCGCTTTGTCGGCCCGGCCGACGATCCGATCGGCTTCCTTGCCGTTCTTGACGATGAGGAGGGTGGGGATGGCCTGGATCCCGTACTTGACGGCGGTGTCCCGGTTGGCGTCGACGTCGAGCTTGCCGACCACCACGCGGTCGGCGTACTCGGCGGCCAGCTCCTCGACAATCGGCGCGATCGCGCGGCACGGCTGGCACCACGCGGCCCAGAAGTCCACCAGCGCCGGCTTGTCGGCCTGGAGAACGGTGGATTCGAAGTTCGAGTCGGTGATCTCAACCGCCTTGCCTGCCATCGAGCAATGCCTCCTCAAAAGTGCTCGCCCGTCGTCCGCCGGGCGGCCCAATACTACACCATCGCCTCGACGCCACCCCGGGCGTGACGGCGCGTCCCCGCCGCTTCGAGGCCCCCGCTCCGCCGCTGCCAGGGCGCCGCCGGGGCCTCGAATCGGACCTGAGCATCAGCGGATGCCACAGTCCTCGAGCACCGTCCGCGCGGTGCGCTCGCCGTACGCGATCGCGTAGTTCTGGCCGCGGTCCTCGGGGAAGATCTGGGCCATGGTGCACAGGTAGAGACCGGGCACGCCGGCCCGCTGCGCCGGGATGCGCTGCCGGTAGCCCGTCGTCACCACCGGTTGGGCGGACTCGGCGCGGAAGTGGTGGCTGGCGAGGATCCAGGACTCGTCGAAGGCGGGGTTGACCCGGCGCAGCGCCGGCAGGTAGGCCGCCAGCACCTCGCGCTTCGGCGCGCGGAACAGGGGGTGCTCGGGGAAGAGGTAGTTGGAGATGTAGAGCACCCGGCGCCCGCCGTAGCGCTCCCTGGGGATGTAGTTCGTGTGCTCGATCAGGCCTCCGAAGGGCATCGCGGGATCGGCGATGTTGAGCCAGTAGTACGGTGTCAGCGAGTGCTCGAGCTCGAGCACCGTGCACAGGGCGCCTGTTGCCCGCAGGGCGCCGAGGGCCGCCGCCTCGGGCGGCTCCAGGAGGTGGCCGGCAACCTCGAGGTAGTCGCCGACCGGCGTCGCCGCCACGACCCGGTCCGCCGCGTAGGCGCGGGTGCGCGTGCGGACCCTGAAGCCGTCGCCCTCGCGCTCGACCCGGGTCGCCGCCTCGGCGAGCTGCAGCGGAACGCCGAGAGTGTCGAGGCGACGCTCGAGGGCCTCGACCAGGCGCGCGAACGAGCCCCGCATGTAGCCCAAGCGCTCGCCGAGGCCCGAGCGTGAGCGCGAGGCCCCGCGCAGGCGGAGCTTGCCCCACAGCCAGACCATGGCGACGTGCTCCGCCTCGTCGGCGAACTTCTGGTAGAGCAGCGGCCCCCACACCCGCTGCCACACCCGCTCGCCCTGGTGGCGTCGGATCCAGGCTGCGGCGGTCACGTTCTCGAAGGGTGCCGGGTCCGCCCGCCGCTGCAGGAGCAGGGTGGAGACTGCGAATCGAAGCTTGTCAGGCCAGCGCAGCGGCCGGAAGCGGAGCAGAGACTGCGGCGTGCCGAAGTCCCACAGCCGGCCGTCGGTCCAGATCCCCATGCGGGACGGCAGCCACTCGATCTCGCGCTCGAGGCCGAGCTCGGCGGCGAGTGCGATGTAGCTCGAGTCGGTGGTGAAGAGGTGGTGGTAGAAGGCCTCGATCGGCTCGCCGCCGATCTCGAGCACCCGCGCGAGGCCGCCCGGCCGCGGGTACCGCTCGACGACCCGCACCGTGAGGCCCGCCTCGGCGAGGCGCAGGGCGATGGTGAGCCCGGCGAGCCCGGCGCCGACGACCGCGACGTCGACGCGGTCCGCAGCGGAGTCCGAGCTGGCCATCACCCGCCGGGGGTCAGAAGATCACGTGCCGGATGTAGAAGGCCTGCGTCGGGATCTTGCCCGACGCGAGCTCGTTGGCCTGCTCCGGCGTCAGGCGGAAGGTCCCGGCCGGCTTGCCGGTGGTCTGGACCATCAGCAGCTCGACCGCCTTCGGCGCGAGCCCGCTGTCCATCCGGTGGATCAGGGCATAGGCCTGCGCCACCACCTCGAGGGCCTTGAAGACCTCGCGCTCGGAATCGGTGGTCGCCTGCACGAAGTAGTACTCGGGCTGGGTGCCCTGGCTCGTGCGGTAGATCAGCAGCTCCTTCTCGTCGAAGATGCGGGTGAAGGCCTCGTCGACGCGCTCGTCGTGGTACTTGTCGGTCTGCAGCTTGATCCCGGGGGTCGGGGTCGGTGTCGGCTCGGAGGTGGAGCCGAGCGTCGGACCGCCGGCCCCGTCCCGGACCTTGAAGTCGGTGACCTCGGCGAGCGACTTGCGGGGAGTGGGCGTCGCCGCGACCTTGCCGCCGACGGTCAGCTCCTCGATCATCACCGCGTCGCCGAGGCCGAGCTTGTTGTAGCGCTCGGTTTCGATCAGATCGACGAGCTCGAGCGGGTAGCTCGTGACGGTCCCGGTCGCGAGCGCGATGATCGCGTTGGGGCCTTCGATCCGCATCGGCTCCTTGCAGCGCAGCTTGTGCCCGCTCTTGAGGATGACCACGTAGCCTTCGGCCCCTGCCAGGGCGACCACGACCACGAGGCAGACCACGAACATTCCGATGACGCGAAGCCGAGGCATGATCTGATCCTCCCGTTGCCCTCGCGGTCCATTATACGGCCGCGCCGCGACCCGTCCCAAGCGGGCCTCAACCCCTCGCGTGGTCCTCGCTCGCGGCTGCATTGCGCGAGAGCATCCCGAGCAGCTCGCCGCGCGAGCTCGTCGCCGTCTTGCGGTAGATGTTCTTGAGGTGGTCGCGCACGGTGTGCGGGCTGATGCCGAGGCGCTCCGCCATCGCCAGGGTGGTCGCTCCTTCCATCAGGAGCTCGAGGATCTCGCTCTCGCGCCGGCTGAGGTGGTGGAGCGCGGTGAAGGCGTCGATCCGGACTGCGGGCTCGGCGCCGATCGGCTGCAGCAGAACCACGACCGCATCGGCCCGGCGCTCGTCCGCCGCCAGGCGGGTCGCCTCGCAGGCCATCACGCGGCCGTCGGCGGTCCGCAGCCGGCCCTTCCACGAGGGGCTCGAGGCCGTTCCGGACGCGACCCGACCGACCACGGCGCAGAGGAGGGTGACCAGAGGCTGCCGCTCGCCGTCGTCGGTTTCGGCGAGCAGCTCGTCCTCGGTCTGCAGGGAGAGCAGGCGGTCCGCAGGCGGGTTGGCGTACACGATGTCGCCGCGGCCGTCGAAAAGGAGGATCGAGCTCGAGGTCGTGTCGAGCGCTTCGCGCAGGAGCGAGGTCTGGGTCCGCAGGCGGTGGCGCTCGAGCGTCGCGCTCAGCACGCCCGACAGGAGCTCGAGAGCCTCGGTGCCCGGCTCCCCGGCACCGCCGAGGCGCAGGTCGGCGCGGAAGTCCTGGCCGGCGTCGAGTGCGACCGGGGTCGCACCGCCGTCCGGGTGACCGCTCAGGTAGTGACGGCTCTCGGCGCCGTCGGCGGTTGCGAGCACGAGCTCGACCCAGCGCGCCGAGCCCAGGACAGCCGCGAGGCGGAGGAAGTCGGAGATGCCGCGATCGTCGGCCGTCGGACAGGTCGGCTGCAAGAGCAGGGGCAGACGGGCGCCCATCCTGCCTGCCATTGTAACGCTTTGTCCTTTGCATCCAAAGCGTTGGACGCGCGATGCTTGACCTCCAACAGGCCGTACCTTAGACTGCCCCCCTTATGTTGGAGGGGCTGCAGGAGCGCCTGGCACGTGTCACCAAGACCCTTCGGGGCGAGGGGCACCTGACCGAGTACCACATCGACACCGCCCTGCGCGAGATCAGGCTCGCGCTCCTCGAGGCGGACGTCAGCGTCGAGGTGGTCGCCGGTTTCGTGGAGCGGGTGCGCGCGCGGGCACTCGGGCGCGAGGTCCTGAGCTCGGTGACGCCGGCGCAGATGGTGACCAAGATCGTCCATGACGAGCTGGTCGGCCTGCTCGGCGGCTCCACGACCGAGCTCGACCTGAAAGGCCGCCCGGCGGTGGTCATGTTGGTCGGGCTGCAGGGCTCGGGCAAGACCACGACCGCCGCGAAGATGGCGCGCTGGATCAAGGACCGCAAGGGCCTGTTTCCGCTGCTGGTGCCGGCTGACACCTCGCGCCCGGCGGCGCGGGAGCAGCTCCTGATCCTCGGTCAGAAGGCGACGATCCCGACCGTGGACACGCGCGACATGGACGACCCGGAGGCGATCGCGAAGCGGGCCCTCCGGGAGGCTTCGATCAAGGGCTACCAGGTCCTGATCTTCGACACCGCGGGTCGCCTGCACGTGGATGACGAGCTGATGTCGCAGCTCGAGCGCCTCAAGGCGATCCTGAAGCCGCAGCAGATCCTGTTCGTCGCCGACGCGATGACCGGTCAGGATGCCGTGCGCTCGGCGCGGGCCTTCAACGAGCGGCTCGGCATCACCGGCGTGATTCTGACCAAGCTCGACGGCGACGCCCGCGGCGGCGCGGCACTCTCGGTGCGCGAGGTCGTGGGCCGGCCGATCGTGCTCGCCGGCATCGGCGAGCAGGTGGACAACATCGAGCAGTTCCACCCCGACCGCATGGCCGGGCGCATCCTCGGCATGGGCGACGTGCTCACCCTGGTCGAGAAGGCCCAGGACGCGGTGGACGAGAAGAAGGCGGCGCGGCTCGAGGCCAAGCTCCGCAAGAACAAGTTCGACCTCGAGGATCTGCGGGACCAGCTCCGCAGCCTGAAGAAGATGGGCCCGCTGCAGTCGGTCATGGAGATGGTCCCCGGGATGAGCAAGGTGATGCCGGCCGGGGGCATCGGCGAGGGTCAGGAGAAGCAGCTGAAGCGGATGGAGGCGTGCATCGACTCGATGACGCCGCAGGAGCGCCGCCACCCCCAGCTGTTGAACGGGTCGCGCAAGAAAAGGGTCGCGAGAGGCTCCGGGACCTCCGTCGAGGAGATCAACCGCCTCTTGCGTCAGTACGGGCAGATGCGTAAGCTCATGAAGCGTCTGGGTAAAGCCGACCCCCGGGCGCTGAAGCGGCAGTTGGGGATCGGCTGAACAGAGCTGCGGCGGAAGCCGCACGTGGAGGAGCAGAATGCTGATGATCAGGTTGCGGCGTGGTGGTGCCCAGCACAACCCCGTCTATCGAGTCGTGGTTTCGGACTCCCGCAAGTCGACCGGCGCGGAGTATCTCGACCAGGTCGGGTTCTACAATCCGAACCTCGACCCGCCCGAGATCCGGATCGATCTCGAGAAGGTCAACGAGTGGCGCGGTAAGGGCGCCGGCATGTCCGAGACCGTGCAGTCCCTGATTCGTAAGGCCCAGCGGCAGCAGTGACGGACGCCCGGTGCGAGGGGTTCCGGGCCAACCGCCCCGCGCGAAAGGAGCTTCCCCGTGAGTGCGATGAAGGACCTGCTGGAAGGGATCGCCAGGGCGCTCGTCGACCACCCCGAGGACGTGGCGGTGAAGGAGGTCGAGGGCGAGCAGACGACCGTGCTCGAGCTGCGGGTGCGGACCGAGGACCTGGGCAAGGTCATCGGCCGCCAGGGTCGGACGGCGCGCGCCATCCGCACCCTTCTCGCAGCAGCCGGCATGAAGGTGCAGAAGCGCTTCGTCCTCGAGATTCTCGAGTAGTGCCACCGGAACTCACCGACGACAGCGACTGCAGGTGGTTGATCGTCGGCCGCGCCGGGAAGCCGCACGGCGTCCACGGCGACATCCTGGTCGACATCATCACCGACTTTCCGGAGCGCCTGAGTGACGGGGTCCGCTTCGGCCTCGGCGACGACCGGACCCCGACCGAGTTCCACCATGTCCACCGGGTGCGCTACCACAAGGGACGCTGGCTGCTGTCCGTCCGCGGCATCCAGAGCCGCGACGTCATCGAGGGCTGGCGCGGGCGGTGCCTCTTCCTGCCCGAGCAGATGCTCGACGAGCTGCCTGAGGGCTACTACTACGAGCACCACCTGGTCGGGCTCGAGTGCCGGTCTCCAGAGGGCGAGCCGCTCGGGCGGGTCATCGGCCTCGACCCCGGCGTCAGGCAGTCACGGCTCGTGGTGCGCACGGTCGGCGGCCGGGAGCGGCTGGTGCCCTTCGTGCCCGAGATCGTGCCTTCGGTCGACCTCGAGGCGGGGGTCGTCGTCATCGACGCGCCGCGCGGGCTGCTCGACGACGACGCCATCGAAGCGCGTTAGACCGCTGCAACGTTGGACCGTTTGGACCTTGGACGCGCGAACCACCGGCGGGCGGGACCGATCGACCGGGGTCGCAGGGTAGGGCGCGGATGATCCGATTCGAGGTTCTGACCATCTTCCCGCAGCTCGTCGAGGCCTTCCGAACGGTCGGAGTGCTCGGCAAGGCCGTCGAGCGCGGCGTGATCGAGGTCGCGGTGCACGACCTCAGAGCGTGGTCGGACACCAGGTGGCGGCAGCTGGATGACGAGCCCTACGGCGGCGGTGCCGGCATGGTCATGCAGGCACCGCCGGTGCTGGCGGCGCTGCGCGAGCTCGCTGGGCGCGGCGTCCCGGCCCGGCGCATCGTCCTCGGACCCCGGGGCCGGGTGCTCGAGCAGCGCCTGGTCGAGGAGCTGGCGGCGGAGCCACGGATGGTGCTGCTCTGCGGGCGCTACGAGGGATTCGACGAGCGCGTCTTCGAGCTCGGTGAGGTCGAGGAGATCTCACTCGGGGACTATGTCCTCGGCGGCGGCGAGGTCGCCGCGATGGCGGTGATCGAGGCGGTGGCGCGGTTGGTGCCGGGCGTGGTCGGTGACCCCGGCTCGGTCGCCGCGGACAGCTTCGGCGCCGGGCTGCTCGACCACCCCTGCTACACACGGCCCGCCGAGGTCGAGGGCAGGCGGGTGCCCGAGGTGCTGACCTCGGGCAACCACGAGGCGGTGCGGCGATGGCGGCTGGAGCGCGCGGTCGAGGCGACCGTAACCCGGCGGCCGGATCTGGTGAAGAACAACTGGCGGCGGTACCCGGCCGAGGTCCGCGAGCTGGTCCGCAGGCTGGCGCCGGGGCTGGCGCCGGAGCCAGCGGACGAATGAGCGGGGCCGCGGCAGCGCTCAGGAACGGGGGAGAGCGATGAAGCAGCTGGTGGTGGTCGGGACGCTCGCGCTCGCCGCGCTCGTGGGCAGCGTCGCCGCCCAGGACTTCGAGCCCGAGGCGGTGTTCAGCGTGAAGCTGGTGCCGGATCGTGAACCGGTGGTGGCCGGCGAGGACCTCCGCCTCGCGGTGGTGCTGAAGGTTGACGAGGGTTGGCACGTCAACTCCGATCAACCCGGTGACGAGTTCTCCCTGCCGACCGAGCTCCGCTTCGAGCTGCCGGCGGGCTGGCTCGATCCCGTGCTCTCGTTTCCGGAGGGCACGCGCCTCGAGTTCGACTTCGCCGACGCGCCGATCGAGGTCTGGGAGGGCGAGGCGGTGATCGTCGCGAGCGTCACGGTGCCGGCGGCGGCGGCCGGTGACCACCGGCTGCGGGTCACCGTGACCGCGCAGGCCTGCAACACCACGCAGTGCCTGCCGCCGACCGAGGTCTCGGCCGGCGTCGGCCTCGAGGTGGCGCCGGCGGGAACTCCGTCCGGGCCCGTCAACCGCGAGCTCTTCGAGCAGCTGACCGGCGGGGCGACCGGGGAGGGCGCCGCTCCGGAAGCGTCCGACCTCGCGTCGCGCTCGCTACCACTGCTGCTCCTGGGCGTCTTCTTCGCCGGCCTCGCCCTCAACCTCACACCGTGCGTGTTTCCGCTGATCCCCATCACCCTCGGGTACTTCAGCCGGCAGAGCGCAGGCCGCGCGGGCAGCACCTTCCCGCTCGCCCTCGCCTACGTCGTCGGCATCGCCCTGACCTACTCGGCGCTCGGGGTGGTGGCCGCGATGAGCGGCTCGATCTTCGGCAGCGCGCTGCAGAGCCCATGGGTCGTCGGCCTGATCGTGGCCGTGCTGCTGGCCCTGGCAAGCTCGATGTTCGGGCTCTGGGAGCTCGGGGTGCCGCAGTGGGCCCAGCGCGCCTCGGGAGGCCGTACCGGCGTGCTCGGTGCCCTGATCATGGGACTGATGATGGGCTTCGTGGCCGCCCCCTGCATCGGGCCGTTCGTGGTCGGCCTGCTGACCTTCGTCGGCCAGCGCGGCGACCCGGTTCTCGGCTTCCTGCTGTTCTTCACCCTGGCCCTGGGCCTCGGCCTGCCCTACCTGATCCTCGGCACCTTCACCGGGGCGGTCAACCGGCTGCCGGCGTCGGGGATGTGGATGGTCGGCGTGCGCCGGGTCTTCGGCGTGGTGCTGGTCGCGATGGCGGCCTACTTCGCCGCTCCGCTGATGCCCGGGAGCGTCGGCGGCTGGCTGATGCCGGCAGTCCTGGTCGTCGGCGCCCTCTACCTGCTGGTGGTCGACCGCACCGGACACGAGCAGCCGGTCATCGACCGCGTCATGAGGCTGCTCACGGCGGCGATGCTGGTGGCGGGCGTGATCACCGCGCCGCAGCCCGGCGGCGGGCGCGAGGCGGCCGCGGGCCGGTCCGCCCACCTGGAGTGGCGGAGCTACGACGAATCCGAAGTCGCGAAGGCGCTCGCAGGGCAGGCGCCGGTCATCGTCGACTTCTACGCCGACTGGTGCGCCCCCTGCAAAGAGCTCGACGAGAAGACCTTCGCCGCACCCGAGGTGCGGGCGCTGCTGGAGCCATTCGCCCGCTTCAAGGTCGACCTCACCCGCGCGACCGACGACAACCAGGCGCTGACCGAGCGCTTCGGCGTCCTCGGTGTGCCGACGGTGATCGTCTTCGGAGTCCGCGAGATAGGCATGGGTTGATTTCGGTTTTCCGCCCACCCATCTGAACCACAGAGGCACTGAGGGCACAGAGCTGCACAGAGAGTCTTCCGACCCATCGCAGGACCGTCCAGTAATCAACGTGTTGCGAGGTCTTGATCTATCTCTGTGTTCTCTGTGCCTCTGTGGTTCAGATGAACCCTCGATTCGATGGGCACGAACCACCCCGGAGGTGGACGGGCCGCGGTCGCTGTCGCCGGACCGGCACCCGGGCACGGACACGGAAACGGGCACGGGAACAGGCACGGGAACAGGTCGAGCACGCTGCTCGGAGAACCGCCATCTCATGCAGAACCGGATGAGCCGACCGTCCGAACGTCGATCTCAACGGCGGGAAGGTTCGTGATCCGGGTGGGGGCGTCGAGGGGCGGGTTCAGCTCTCGATGATGTCGCCGCCGGTGATGACCCGCTCCGCGTCGCCGCAGCGGAGCCGCAGGTAGCCGCGGTCCTCGATCCCCGCGACGACGCCGGAGACCTCGTCGCCGGAGGCCAGCCGGACCGTGATCCGGTCGCCAGGCCGCTGCAGGAGGAGCTCCCGCCAGGCCGCCAGCGCCCGCTCCGGCTCCACGACGGCCGCGCTCAGCCGGTTGACGAATGCGCACGCGATCCGGTCCCGCGTGAGCTCGGGGTCGCCGAGCTCGAGGTGGTCGGCCACCGCGGTCGCCGGCAGGCCGGGAGTGCCGTCCAGGTGCGGTACCACGGCGATGTTGACGCCGAGGCCGACCGCGGCCCAGCCGGTCCCGCCGTGGCGGGCGAAGACCAGGATCCCGGCGAGCTTGCGGCCGCCGACCAGGATGTCGTTGGGCCACTTGACGGCCGCACCTGCGATGCCGAGCTCGGCGACGGCGGCCTGCGCCGCCGCGGCTGCCAGCATCGGCAGCAGCGCGATGGTCTCCGTGTCGAGACCGGACCGCAGCCAGCTCAGGTAGAGGCCGCCGGCAGGCGAGACCCAGCCGCGGCCGCCGCGACCCTCGCCTCGCTCCTGGCGGTCGCTGATGATGACCGTCGTCGCGAGCCGCTGCTCCTCCCCCTCCATGGCAGTGATGAGCTCGCGGGCCAGCGCCTGCGTCGAGCCGGTGGTGGCGAGCAGCACCAGGTTGTCGACCGCCGCCGTCATTCCGTTCCTGATCCGCTCGGCGCGCTCGCTCAGAGGGGCCTCTCGGGAGGCTGCGGTTCGCCCGTCGTGTTGGGGTGACTGCAGATGCATGCGCCGGTGATCAGGACCGCCCGCGCTCTGCCTCGGCCTCGATCTCGCGCACCCGCTCGCGGACCACGATCTCCGCGACATCGGGGATGACCTCCCAGGCGATGTGGTCGATGCGGTCGCCGGCGAGCTCCAGCACCTTGCGTGCGATGCGCTCGACCTCGTCGTCCGACAGGCCACGGTCGCGAGGCGGGACGACGGCCGGCGCCGCTGCGGGCCGGGGCTTCAGGGCCAGGTCCTGGGTGTCGGCGTCGGAGGCTTTCGACGACGCCTCCGGCTCCGCCGCCTCCGCCCTCGCGTCTGCGTGGCGGGTCGGGGGCCAGCCCATGACCTCGGCGACGTTGATGGGCGTGGTCCGGTCGCGCTCGACGTCGCGGGTCACGGCGGGCTCCGGCGTGGGCTCGGGCTCGAGA
>JALOKS010000353.1 GCA_025456385.1 Thermoanaerobaculales bacterium
CAGCACCACCGGCCAGAGATCCCAGATCTCGAAGCTGATCAGGCCGAGATTGCCGAGCAGGACGATGGCTCCGACCGCGATCCAGATGAGCCCCCCGACCACCCGCCGCGAGCCGGCTGGCCGCACCAGGTGGCTGACGCCGATCAGGATCAGGAAGGCCGGCCAGAAGTCGAAGAGCTCCTCGCCATCGACCACCCCGAAGTTGTCGAGCAGCATCACCGCGCCCAGGCTGAGCACGCCGAGGCCGAGGATCGCGGAGCCGAAGCCGTGTCGCCTCCGCTCGGTACGCGAGCTCTCGTCGTCTCCCTCGCTCCGCCGCGCCCACTCATCGCTCCGTCGTGACATGGTTCCGCTCCCTCCCGCTCAAACTCTCGCGTCCGAGCCGCGCCGTCCGCCGCGCTCGAACCGTGCCGGCCGCCGCTTGGTGCCCCGGAGCACCAGACCGGCGCCCAGGATCACCGGCACCACCGGCCACAAGACCTCGACGCCGATCGGGGTCACGCCCAGATTGTGCAGCAACATGATCGCACCGACCGCGATCCATGACAGCCCCCAGGCCGTCCTTCGAATCGATCTCGGCGCCGTGAGGTGGCTCAGCCCGAGCACCACCAGCAGGACCGGCCACCAGGGTCTCAGCTCGCCGGCGTCGAGGACGCCGAAGTTGTCGAGAAACAGGACCGCCCCGAGCGCGAAGACGCCGAGCCCGAGCACGAAGGCGCCCCACAGCCCGTGGGACTCGTCGCGCCACTCGCACCCTTCGAGACCGTGCTGAAGTTGAGAGGTCACCGCCCGCTCCTTTCGTCCGTCGGAACCAGGCTGGGTCACGGGCGGATGCGGGTCACCTCCGGCTCGGTGAACGGCGGTTGCCGACCGGTGAGCGGCGGTCCGCGTGGTAGGATCCGACCTCTGAGGCTTCGAGGCCGACCGACCATCGTGGAGGCGCCGTGAAGACGACCTGCATCCTCGTGCTGTGCGCATCGTTTGCAGTGCCTCTGGCCGCATTCGCGGACGAGGCGAAGCCGGCACCGCGGACCGCCCTGCTCCTGATCGACATCCAGGATTTCTACTTCCCGGGCGGCGCCCTGCCGCTCGTCGGACCCGAGGCCGCGGCCGCCCAGGCCGCGCGCCTGCTCGCGGCCGCGCGCGCCGCCGGCTGGCCGGTCCTGCACGTCCGCCACGACTTCGAGCCCGGAGGCGCGATCAACGCGGCCGTCGCCCCCATCGCCGGCGAGAAGGTCTTCACCAAGTCGGAGGTCAGCTGCTTCAACGGCACGGCGCTGCTCGCGCACCTGCGCGAGCTCGGCACCGAGCGGCTGGTCATCGCCGGCATGCAGACCCACATGTGCCTCGAGGCGGCGGCCCGCGCCGCCCACGACCTCGGCTTCGAGTCCGTCGTCGTCGGCGACGCCTGCGCCACCCGCGACCTGAGCTGGGGCGGCCGCACCGTGGCGGCGGCTGACGTCCACGCCGCGACCCTGGCGACCCTCGACCGGAACTACGCGACGGTCACCGACACCGAGTCCTTACTCGGCAGCGAGCGAATGCCCAAGCCCTGAAGCGCTCCGCCTTCTCCGTCATCCTGAGCGAGGGCCCGAAGGGCCCGAGTCGAAGGACCCCCTGAAGTCCCCGGAGGGTGTCCCGTGCTCGGCTTTGCGATCTCGCGTCACGGGGTCCCTCGACTCGCTCCGGCGCCGCTTCCGGCTACGCCCCGCGGGCTTCGCTGGGACGAGTCGCGTCGCCTCCGCTCCCTCGGGATGACGGGGCACGACCCGGCCTCCGCTCGCTTGGGATGGCCGGAACCCGCTCCCCTCCCGGCGCGTAGAAATCTCGGGGTGAGCCCTTGACAATCCCGGATCTGGTGCTAAATTTTCAGCATGATGCTAAATTATTAGCATCAGTCGATGGCCATCGACACCAGGAAACCGGAGGCCCGATGACGTCCGACACCAGCCAGCTCAGCCGCCGCGAGCGCCAGATCATGGAGATCGTCTACCAGCAGGGACGCGTCACCGCCGCTGAAGTGCGCGAGCGCATGCCCGAGGCGCCCTCGTACTCCGCGGTGCGCGCGATGCTGCGGATCCTCGAGGACAAGGGCCACCTCCGCCACGAGCAGGACGGCCCCCGTTACGTCTTCCTGCCGACCGTACCGCACGAGGAGGCGCGCGAGAGCGCCCTCCGCCGACTGGTCCGTACCTTTTTCGCCGACTCGCCGGAAGGGGCGATGGCCGCCCTCCTCGAGCTCGAGGGCGACCGCCTCGACGAGGAGGCCCTCGCCCGGATCGCCGCGCGCATCCGCGAGGCGCAGCTGGAGGGCCGCTGATGGACGCCACCCTGCCCTTCGTGCTCGGAGCCCTCAAGGCGCTGGTCCTGCTCGCCGCCGCCGCGCTCGCGACCCTCGCACTGCGCGGCCGGCCGGCGCGGCTGCGGGCGGTGGTGTGGGGAACCGCGCTCCTCGGCTCGCTCCTGATTCCCGCCCTCGAGCCGCTGCTGCCGCCGCTGCCGGTGCCGCTGCCCGAGATCCTGGAGCCGAGCTCGAACAGCTCGGTGCCCGCCCTCCGAGTCGACCACCCGTCGCCGGCCGCATCGACCGTTGCGACCATGCCGGCGGCGTCCTCGACGCAGACCGCCGGCGCGACAGCGGTGCTGCAGGCCGCACCCTCCCGGCTGCCGGAGCCGCGGTCGATCCCGTGGCGGCCGTTGGCGATGGGGCTGTGGGTGCTGGGCGGAGCGCTCCTCCTCGCCCGCCTCGGCCGCGGTCTGCTGCGGGTCGCAGGCATCGTCCGGGCGGCGGAACCGGTCGAGGACCCCGGCTGGCAGCGGGCGCTCGCGCACGCCCGTGCCAGCGTCGGCTGCCACCGGCGGGTCCGGCTGCTGACGAGCCCCGAGATCGAGGTGCCCGCCACCGTCGGCTTCGTGCGCCCGACGGTCGTGCTGCCGGAGCGGGCGGCGTCGTGGCTCGACGACCGGCGCCGCGCCGTCCTCCAGCATGAGTGCATCCACATCGCGCGCGGCGACTGGCCGCTGCGCATCGTCGCCCGGGCGGCGCGAGCCGCCTACTGGTTCAACCCCCTGACCTGGTGGGCGACGCGCCGCCTTGAGCTCGAGCAGGAGCTGGCCTGCGACGAGGAGGTCCTGGCCCTGGGCACCGGAGCCTCCGACTACGCCTGCCATCTGCTCGGCATCGCCCGCCACGCC
>JALOKS010000354.1 GCA_025456385.1 Thermoanaerobaculales bacterium
TCGGCTGCGCCTACCTCGACACCCACGTCGTCCGCACCCTGCCGGAGACGGTGCTGGTGGTGCTCGGCCCGGACGGCGCGGTGCGCCGGGTCGAGGTGGTGGTGTTCCGCGAGCCGCTCGAGTACCTGCCGCGGGAAGGCTGGTACCGCCAGTACGACGGCCGGGTCCTCGACGAGGAGCTCGAGCTGAAGCGCGGGATCCGGCCGGTGACCGGGGCGACACTGACCGCCGGCGCCACCACCGAGGCGGTGCGCCGGGTGCTCGCGATCCACCGGGCGAGCTCGGCGGGGGAGCCGCGGTGACGCGGGGTCAGCTGATCCTGCTGCAGCTCGCCAACCTCGCGACGGCCGGCACCGGGCTCGTCTACGCCTGGATGCGCTACCTCGCGGAGCCGGCGGACGAGTGGGCGGTCGTCAACCATCCCTGGCAGCCCACGACCCAGCACCTGCACGTGCTGGCTGCGCCGCTGCTGGTGTTCGCGATCGGTCTGGTCTGGAACGCCCACGTCTTGGGGAAGCTGCGGAACGGCCGTCGGAACCGTGCCGTCGGCGTCGCGCTGGCGCTGACCTTCCTCCCGATGGCGGCCTCCGGCTACCTGCTGCAGGTGGCGGTCGATCCAGCCTGGCGCCAGCGCTGGATCTGGTGTCACGTGGTGGCATCGCTGGTGTGGGTCGCGGCCTTCGCCCTCCACCAGCTGCAGGCAAGGTTTGCCGCGGACCGGCCTCAGTCGGGGACGGAGCTTTCCGCGGCGGCGAGGATCGGCAGCCAGGCCTCGCCGCCGGTACCGGGGCTGTCGCCGTCCGCCGGCGGCGGCCGCCAGCGCAGGCTCACCACCCGCACGTCGGCCAGCTCGGAGAGCAGGGCGGACTCCACCTCGGCCGGTGAAGGCGGGCTGCCGATGAAGCGCGGCAGGGCGGCGAAGGCCACCGGGTCGGGCTCGGGCTGACGGTCCGCCGTCGCCGGCGAGGCGAGGGCGGTCACCAGGTCCGGCGCCAGCCAACGCCCCTCCAGCGAGCGGAGGGCGTGCCATGCGTCGATCTCCGGGCGCTCGAGGGCGCCGCCGACCTCGACCAGACCCTCCGACGCGAGAACCCGCCCCTGCGCAGCCAGCGTCAAGCGGGCGGGGAAGGGGTCGTGGACGAGGCGCGACAGCTCGTTGAGCGAGTAGGCCTCGCCATCCGGGATCAGCAGCGCCTCGGCGACGCGCTCGACCGCCTCCGTGACCCGCTGCACCAGGGGCTCCTCGTCCGCTGCGAGGGCTCCGGCGGCCTCGGCGTGCGTGCCGAAGACGTGGGCGAAGCACGGCGCCGCGCGATCGGGGCGGCGCCCGAGGTGCTCGTAGAGCTCGATGGCGGCGGCGAAGTAGCCGGCCAGCGCCTCCGACCAGGTGCCCAGCGTTCGCTCCAGCTCCTGTCGCTGCACAGCGGTGGCGCGCGTGCCGCCGGTCGGGAAGAGCTGGAGCTCCGCGATGCCGTGTGCGACGACCAGGCCTCCGCTCAGCCCGTCCGCCTCGAGCAGCCGCGCCGGCTCGTCGAAGGAGGCGAAGGCGGCGCTGCGCACCGAGCGCCGCAGGTGGCCGCCGACCCGTTCGACGCTCCGGTGCTCTGCGAGCGGATGGAGCAGCACGAAGCGCTGCCCCCAGGTGTCGAAGCCGCTCTCGATGGCAAACCGGGCCTCGTCCATGCGCCGGGTGAGCGCGGGGTTGCCCTGCGCGAGCTCGGGCTCGGCCACCTCCTGCACGACCGTGACGACGATGGTGGCCGGTCCGAGCAGGCTCACGTGGAGGTGCTCCCGAACCGGCTCCTCGAAGCAGCCTGCCTGCGCCAGGCAGCAGCAGGCCGCGAGCAGGGGGCGCAGGAGATTTCGGCGCTCCGGCATGATGCGCATGGTACCCGATGACCGGGCGGGCGCGCGCCGCGCTGCGGGCCGCGCCTCAGCCCGCGCGGTGCCAGACCGTGCCGTGCGGGGTGTCCTCGATGGCGACGCCCATCGCCGCCAGGCGCTCGCGGATCTCGTCCGCGCGCGCGAAGTCGCGGGCCCTGCGGGCGGCATTCCGCTCGCCGACCAGACGCTCGATCTCCTGGTCGACGGCCCCGACCTCTTCCTCGGGCAGGATGTCGAGGACCGACGCCACATCCCGCAGAGCCTCGCCGAGAGCCGCGCGCGCGGTCTCGGAGATCCCCTCGCCGTCGAGTGCGGTGTTCACCTGGCGCAGCAGGGTGTGCAGGGCGGCAAGCGCGCGGGCGGTGTTGAGGTCGTCGGCGAGGGCCTCGCGGTAGTCGCGCCGGAAGGCCCCAACCGCAGCCTCCGCGAGCGCGCCCGGCCCCGCTGCGGGTGGCGTGTGCCGGAGGCGGCGCAGGGTGTTGGCGATGCGATCGACGGCCTGGGCGGCGCCGTGCAGGCCGTCCATCGTGAAGTTGAGCTTCTGGCGGTAGGGCACCGAGATCAGGAGGTAGCGAACGACGAGCGGGTCGTGGCCCTGCGCCACGAGGTCGCGCAGAGTGAAGAAGTTGCCCTTCGACTTGGCCATCTTCTCGCCCTCGACGACGAGGTGCTCGGCGTGCAGCCAGTAGCGCGCGAAGGGCTCCCCGGTCGCTCCTTCCGACTGCGCGATCTCGTTCTCGTGGTGGGGGAAGATGTTGTCGACGCCGCCGGTGTGGATGTCGAAGCGCTCGCCGAGCAGGGCCATCGACATCGCCGAGCACTCGAGGTGCCACCCCGGCCGCCCGCTGCCGAGCGCGGTGTCCCAGGACGGCTCGCCCTCGCGGGCTCCCTTCCAGAGCACGAAGTCGCGGGCGTCCTCCTTGTCGTACTCCTCGTTGTCGACCCGGGCGCCGACCAGGTTGGCCTCGGGCCGCACGCCCGACAGCTTGCCGTACCCCGGGAAGGTGGCGATGCGGAAGTAGATCGAGCCCTCGCTGCGGTAGGCGTGGCCGGCGGCCTCGAGGCGTTCGACCAGCGCCACCATCTCGCGGATGAAGTCGGTGGCCCGCGGGTAGTGCTCGGCGCGCTCGACCCGCAGGGCGTCGATGTCGGCGAAGAAGGCCCCGATGTAGCGGTCGGTGTAGGCCCGGAGCTCGAGCCCTGCCGCCTTCGCCTCGCGGATCGTCTTGTCGTCGATGTCCGTCAGGTTCATGACCTGCGTCACGACGAGGCCGGCGAGCTTCAGGCTG
>JALOKS010000078.1 GCA_025456385.1 Thermoanaerobaculales bacterium
GAGGTCGGCTGCTCGCCCGCGACGCTGCGCGCCATGGACGCGGCGGGCCTCGTCGAGCGCTTCCACCAGGCGCCGGAGCGGCGGCCGCGGTGGGCACTGCGGCCGAGCGACGAGCGGCCCACCCTGACCGACGAGCAGCAGCGCGTCGTCGACGAGGTGACCGAGGCCCTCGACGCCGGCAGCTACGCCCCGATCCTGCTCGAGGGCATCACCGGCTCCGGCAAGACCGAGGTCTACCTGCGCTGCCTCGAGGCGGTGCTGGCCCGCGGCCGCTCGGGGCTGGTCCTGG
The DNA here is from genome assembly GCA_025456385.1 of Thermoanaerobaculales bacterium. Classification (GTDB taxonomy): domain Bacteria; phylum Acidobacteriota; class Thermoanaerobaculia; order Thermoanaerobaculales; family Sulfomarinibacteraceae; genus Sulfomarinibacter. The sequence goes on from JALOKS010000078.1 coordinate 290, forward strand.
TGCCGGAGATCGGTCTCACGCCGGCCGCCTCGGGCGCCGTCGAGAGGCGCTTCGGCTCGCAGGCGGCGGTCCTGCACTCCGCCCTCTCCGACGGCGAGCGCTGGCGCGAGTGGCGGCGCATTCGGGACGGCGGGGCGCGGGTGGTGGTGGGCCCGCGCTCCGCGCTCTTCGCGCCGTTTTCTGACCTCGGCTTCATCGCCGTCGACGAGGAGCACGACGCCGCCTACAAGCAGCAGGAGGCCCCGCGCTACCACGCCCGCGACCTCGCGCTGGTGGCGGCCCAGCACCTCAAGCTGCCGGTGATGCTGTGCTCGGCGACCCCGTCGGTCGAGGCCTCGGCCCTCGTCGAACGCGGCCTCGCCCGCCATCTGCGCCTGACCCGCCGGGTGGCGGGCGGCGCGCTGCCCGAGGTCGAGCTCGTCGACCTGCGGGGAGAGCCTCCGGAGCCCGGAGAGCAGGGAAGGACCCTGTTCTCGCGCCGGCTGCGCGAGCTCCTCGGCGAGTGCCTCGGCCGCGGCGAGCAGGCGATCCTCCTCATGCAGCGGCGCGGTTGGGCACCGATCCTGATGTGCCGCGACTGCGGCCACCGCATCCAGTGCCCCGCCTGCTCGGTGTCGGAGGTGGTCCATCTCCGTTCGGGCGACCTCCGTTGCCACTACTGCGGCCACCACCAGGCGGTCCCCGCCCGCTGCCCGGCCTGCGCCGGCGACCTGCTGGATGCGGTCGGCGCCGGCACCGAGAAGGTCGCCGCCCACCTCGAGCGCCTGATGCCGGGCGTCTCGAGCGCGATTCTCGACCGCGACACGGTGCGCCGCCGATCGGGCCTGCAGGACACCCTCGGCGCCTTCGCCGCGGGCGCGGTCCAGGTGCTGATCGGCACCCAGATGGTGGCCAAGGGCCACCACTTCCCCAACGTCACCCTGACCGGGGTCATCTCCGCCGACGCCATGCTCGGGCTGCCCGACTTCCGAGCCGGGGAGCGGACCTTCCAGCTGCTCACCCAGGTGGCCGGTCGCGCCGGGCGCGGCGAGCGTCCGGGCCGGGTCGTCATCCAGACCTACTACCCGGACCATGCGGCGATCCGCCTCGCCAGCCGCCACGACGTCACCACCTTTCTCGCCGAGGAGCTCGTCTTCCGCCGCAGCTTCGCCTACCCGCCGACCACCCGCCTCGCGCTGGTGCGCTGGGAGGCGGCGAGCGAGCGGGCGGCGCGCGACGCAGCCGAGGCGTCCGCCCGCGCGCTGCAGCCGCTGCCCGAGCGCGTCCGGCTGCGCGGGCCGGCGCCCGCGCCCCTGGAGAGGATCCGCGGCCTCTGGCGCTGGCAGATCCTGCTCGCCGCCGCCAACCGGGAGCTGCTGCGCGACGCCCTCGCCGCGATCGAGGGCGAGCCGGTACCGAGCCGCGTGCGGCGGGTCATCGACGTCGACCCGGCCACCACGCTGTAGCGCCGCGGCCGGCCGAGCGACGAGGGCGGCGCGCCCCGGCGGGGCGGGCCGGCAAAGCCGCCGACCCGGAAGGCCCCCCACTTCCGCTACTATATGCTCCTGTCGTTCGTGGGGTTGGTGGCGGCGGCGAGCTCCGGAGACCCGGGGGCCGGCGAACCTTCCACCCTGAGGTGCGTAGAACATGGGCGTACGGGAAGTGCAAGGAGGACCCGCATGAGACCGATGACGAAGGCGCTGATCGTTGCAACCCTGTTCCTGGTGCCTGCGCTTTCCGGACCCGCCGCCGAGTTCGACGTGTCGGTGCTCCCGACCCTGGTGGGCCCGCTGCCGGCCACTCCGGGCAACGTGCTCCAGCTCGACCTCATGAGCGCCTACGAGCTGGCTCTCGCCCGCAACTTCAACGTCCAGGTGGGCCGCTACGACATCGCGGTCGCCGACGCCAACATCCGTGGCTCGGGGGGCATCTTCGACCCCGTGGTCTCCGCCTACGTCAACGGCGACTCGACGACCAGCCCGACCTCGACCATCCTCGAGGGCGCCAACGTCGCCGAGAGCCGCAACACCCGCTTCGGCCTCGGCGTCGACCAGCTGCTGCCGAGCGGCACCCAGCTCGCGGGTGACTGGACCTCCCTCCGCGGCGAGACCAACTCGACCTTCTTCTTCCTCAATCCGCGCTGGGACGCGTCCCTCCGCCTGACCCTCACCCAGCCCCTGCTCAACGGCTTCGGGACCACCGTCAACCGCTCCCAGGTGATCATCGCCGAGAACCTCCGCTCCCAGAGCGCGGTCGGCTTCGAGGTCCAGATCATCGAGCTGCTCGCCGGCGTCGAGCAGGCCTACTGGGAGCTGGTCGCCTCGCGGAAGGCGGTCGGCGTCACGGAGCAGTCGCTGGCTCTGGCCGTCCGCCTGCTCGAGGAGACGCGGCAGCGGGTCGAGGTCGGCACCTCGGCGCCGATCGATCTCGTGCAGTCCGAGGCCACGGTCGCCACCCGCCAGCAGGAGGTGATCTACGCCCGGAACGCCGCCGCCAACGCCGAGGACGACCTCAAGGGGCTGCTCGGGTTCGACCTGCCGCACGAGTGGGAGGTGCAGATCGAGACCACCGACCCGTACGAGATGGACCCGGTCCTGCCAAACCTCCAGGAGTCCATCGACACCGCCCTCGACAAGCGGCCCGCCATCCTCCGGCAGGAGCTCGAGCTGGCGCGCCTCGATCACACCATCAGTGTCGCTCGCAACCGGACCCTGCCTCGGCTCGACCTCGGCGGCAGCTACGGGTGGTCGGGCGTGAGCGGCGAGTCGACGATCGAGGACCCGATCACCGGCGAGCCGATCAAGATCCGCGAAGGCTGGGGCGATGCGGCCGAACAGGTCTTCGACTTCGATTACCCGCGCTGGACCCTCGGCATCACCTACTCGGCGCCGGTCGGAAACCACCAGGCGAAGGAGCAGCTCGCGGCCAGCCGCTTCCAGCGCGAGCGCGCCGGCGCCGAGCTCGCGGCGCTCAAGCAGGAGATCATCCGCCAGGTGCGCCTCGCGGTGCGCGCTCTCGATGACGGCGCCGCTGCCATCGACGCCGCCGTCGCGTCGCGCAAGCTCGCCGAGCGCAACCTCGAGGCCGAGGAGACCAAGTTCGACAACGGCCTGTCGACCAACTTCCAGGTGTCCGAGATCCAGCGCGCCCTCGCCGACGCCCAGTTCTCGGAGATCCGCGCGCGGGTCAACTACCGCAAGTCGCTGGCCCTGTACTACGCCTCCACCGGGACCTTCCTGTCGGCGAAGGGCGTGACCGTCGCCGATCCGGGTGCGGCGGAGTCGGCGAACGACTTCTGGAAGGACGTCGAGTGGCTCCAGTTCGATGACCTCAAGGGAGCGAGCGCCAAGGTCACCGCCCCGGCGGCGCCGGTCGGGGAGTAGACGACACCTTCGCCGGCTTGCGGGGGTTCCTTCGACTCCGCGCGCCTTCGGCACGCTCCGTTCAGGATGACGACGCTTTCGCCGTCATCCTGAGCGAGGGCCCGAAGGGCCCGAGTCGAAGGACCCCGTGAAGTCTCCGGAGAGTGCGGCCGTCTCGGCTACAATCCACCGCCATGAAGCTTTCCTTCCTCCGCCAGCTGCCCGGCACCCTCTACTCCGCGGTCGTCATGGAGCTCTTCGAGCGCCTCGCCTACTACGGCATGGTGATGGTCCTCGGGATCTACGTCGTCAACCGCCTCGGCGTCCCCGCCGACACCTACGGCTGGGTCTACGGCTTCTTCACCGGCGCCCTCTACCTGCTGCCGGTGCTCGCCGGCGCGCTCGCCGACCGCTTCGGCTACAAGCCGGCTCTGACCCTCGCCTTCGCGACCCTCTGCGGCGGTTACTTCCTGCTCGGAGCGAGCACGCGCTTCTCAGTCATCTGCATCGCCCTCGGCCTGATCGCGGTCGGCGGCTCGATCATCAAGCCGACCATCTCCGGCACCGTGACCCGCACCACCGAGGAGGGCAGCACGCGGCCGGTCGGCTTCGGCCTCTACTACATGATGATCAACGCCGGCGGCCTCATCGGGCCGGTGATCGCCGCCCAGGTCCGCAACCGCAGCGAGTTCCGCTACGTGTTCTGGGTCTCGGCCGCCGCCTGCGCGCTGATGCTCGTGCAGGCCATCCTCGCCTACCGCGAGCCGGTGCCCGCCGCGCAGCGGGGCTCGGGCAAGAGCTTCGCCGCGATCGGCCGCGAGATCGTCACCGTCCTCGGCAACTGGCGCTTCGTGCTGCTGCTGGTGATCTTCTCGGGCTTCTGGGGCATGATCAACATCCTCTTCGGCTTCATGCCCTTGTACGTCGAGACCTTCGGCGACGTGCGCGCGGCCGAGGCCGCCATCGACCGCGTCGTGCCGATCACGCCCTGGGCCGGACAGTGGCTCAACCCCGAGGTGCTGATCTCTCTCGACGCCCTCCTCATCGTGCTCCTGCAGGCGCCGGTCTCCTACCTCACGCGGCGCTGGCCGACCCTGCGCGCGATGCTCGTCGGCACCGCGGTCGCGACCTCGTCGTGGATGATCTTCGCGGTCTCGCCGGCGGCGGGCGTGGTCGCGCTCGCGATCGTCGTCTGGTCGCTCGGCGAGATGACCTGCTCGGCCCGCTTCTTCGAGTTCTGCGGCTCGGCCGCCCCCGCCGACCAGGTCGCCCTCTACCTCGGCTACTCCTTCTTCGCCATCTTCATCGGCAACTTCTACTCCGGGCCGTGGGCGGGCTGGCTCTACCAGCGCTTCATCCAGGCGCCGCACGAGGCCGGAGCGGCCGCGCGCCCGGAGATCTTCTTCGCCGGGATCATGCTGATGGGAATCCTGGCCGCGATCGGGCTTGCCCTGTACAGCCGTTTCGTCGATCCGGCGAAGGCGCAGCGCGGACCGGTCGCGCCCTCCTGATCAGGCACTCTCGGCCGCGAGGAGCTCCGCGACGATGCTCATCCTCTCGAGCTCGCCCTCGGCGGCGGCCAGCAGCTCGTCGAAGCGGATGCGCTCACGGAAGGCGGCGACCTCCGCGCGGCCGTAGCGCCCGCTCGCGAGCAGGAGCCGCAGACCGGTGACCGCCACCTCGCGCGCCGCCGCAGAGCCGTGCAGCCGGGCGCAGGCCATTAAGAGCTCCCGCCTCGGGCCGGCGTCCCGCGCCGCCTTGCGGGCCAGCGCGACCGCCGTCTCGACCTCCGCCGCGAGGCGCGCGAGCTCGAACATCGCCCACTGCTCGCGCGGCAGCTTCTGCGCGTGGCAGGCGAGAAAGGTCTCGGCCAGCGCGTCGGCTGCCAGGGCCGCGGCCTCGCCGGTGCCGAGCTCGCGCAGGGAGCGCGCCTGGTCGTGGTAGAAGCCGCCCCGGGTCTTGACCACCATCCGCCAGCGGTGGGTGCCGATGATGCTCTGCTGGATCTCCGATGTGCCCTCGTAGATGGTCGTGATGCGCACGTCGCGGCGGATCTTCTCGACCTCGTACTCGTGGGTGTAGCCGTAGCCGCCGTGGGCCTGGATCGCCGCGTCGGCGGCCGCGTTGCCGGCCTCGGTGGCGAAGAGCTTGGCCACCGCACCCTCGACCTGGAGGCCCGGCTCGCCGGCGTCGAGCCGGGACGCCACCTCCTCGCAGAGGGCGCGCGCCGCCTCGAGGCGAACGGCGTGCGGCACGATCAGCTTGTGGGTGAAGCCCTGCTTGCGGTACAGCGGCTCGCCGAACTGGATCCGCTCGAGGCCGTAGCGGACCGACCGGCGCAGCGCCTCCTCGCCCGCACCGAGGCCGAAAGCGGCCACCATCAGACGGGTGAAGCCGAAAACCTCGTTCGCTTGCTCCAGACCCCTGCCCTCCTCGAGGCCGAGCAGGTGGTCGGCGGGCACCTCGACCCCCTCGAGCACGATCTGGGTGGTGTTGGAGGCGCGGATGCCGTGCTTGTGCTCCGGCGCGCCGACCGAGAATCCTGGGGCGCCGCGCTCGACGACGAAGAAGGACGGGCCCCGGGGCGCCCGCGCCAGCACCGTGTAGACCTGCGCGACGCCGCCGTTGGTGATGAACTGCTTGGTGCCGTCGATGCGGTAGGCGCGGACCGCGCCGTCGGCGCCGAGCAGGGGCTCGGCCACGGTGCGGAGGTTGGCGACGTTCGAGCCCGCCTCGGGCTCGGTGACGCCGTAGGCGACGATCAGCCCCTCCTCGGCGATCCGACCGAGCCAGTGCCGCTTCTGCTCGGGAGTGCCGCCGACGATGATCGGGTCCACGCCGAGCGCGATCGCCAGGAAGGCGGTGGCGACGCCGAGGTCGACCCTGGCCATCTCCTCGGAGACCCGGAACAGATCGCGGCCCCCGCCGCCGAGGCCGCCCACCTCCTCGGGCAGGAAGAGCAGGTGCAGGCCGAGCTCCGGCCCCAGCAGCTCGTTCACCAGCGCGAGGGGAAACTCGCCGCTGTCGTCGAGCGCGAGACGGCTCGCTTTGTCGAGCCGTCTCTCGCTCACGGTCTTCAGGGTCTTGAGGACGACGTCGAGGGTCTCGTCGTCGAGGCCGGCGCGGGTTCGGTCCATGGTCACTCCTCCGGGCACGGACAGGGGCCGGATTATGCCACGGTCGCCGGCGCGGCGCCGGCACCGCGCGGCGGCTCGCAGCCCGCTCGGGGATCGCGTAGGATGCGGCCGGAGCAGCGGGCGATGGAACCAGCCACACGAGCTCGTCGGGGGGGAATGAGTCGAGGGCGTGCCGCATGCCGGCGCGTCGCGGCGCTCGCCCTCTGCCTCGCAGCCACCCTCGCCTGCGGCCGCAGCGAGGTCCGCCGCATGCCGGCAGGCGGCGGCGGGCCGCAGCGCCCCTCGATCCTGCTCCTGACCCTCGACACCACGCGCGCTGACCACCTCGCCCCCTACGGCGCCGCGCAGGCGGAGACGCCGGCGCTCGCGGCGCTCGCCGCCTCCGGCATCGTCTTCGACGACGCCCTCGCCACGACGCCGGTCACGGCGCCCTCGCACGCGAGCCTGCTCAGCGGTCTCTACCCGCCGCGGCACGGGGTCCGCAACAACTCCACCCACTACCTCGCCGCCGAGGTGCCGACGCTCGCCGAGCGGCTCGCCGCGGAGGGCTTCCGGACCGCGGCCTTCGTGTCGACGGTCATCCTCGAGCGGCGCTACGGCCTCGACCAGGGCTTCGAGCTCTACGACGACGACATCCGCTCGATCGTCGGCCGGCCCGAGGACCGGATCACCGGCGAGCGGCGCGCCGATGCCACCGTCGATCGCGCACTGGCGTGGCTCGACGGGCTCGAGGGCGATGCGCCCTTCCTGCTCTGGGTCCACCTCTATGACCCCCACATCCCCTACCTTCCGCCCGAGCCCTGGGCCGCGCGCCACCCCGGCCGCCCGTACGACGGCGAGATCGCGTTCATGGACGCGCAGATCGGCCGCCTCCTCGCGCACCCGCGCGCCGCGCCCGAGCACACGGCCGTGATGGCGATCGGCGACCACGGCGAGAGCCTCGGCGAGCACGGCGAGCGCACCCACGGCCTGCTGATCTACGACGCCACCATCCGCATCCCGTGGATCGCCAGGCTGCCCGGCGGTCCGGCCGGCGCGCGGGTCGCCGCGCCGGTCAGCCAGGTCGACCTCGTGCCGACGATCCTCGACCTCCTCGAGCTCGAGCCGGACGACGGGCTCGCCGCGACCGACGGCAGGAGCCTGCTGCCGCTGCTCGGCCCCGGTGCTCAGGCTCCGGAACGACTGCTCTTCGCCGAGTCGGAGGTGCCCTTCTTCGCCTACGGCTGGGCGCGCCTGCGCAGCGCCCGGGACGGCCGGCTCAAGCTCATCGCCGCCCCGACGGCCGAGCTCTACGACCTCGGGCCGGACCCGCGCGAGCTCCGCAACCTCGCCGCCGAGCGCCCCGCGGACGTGCGGCGCCTCGCCGACGCGATCGAGGCCTGGACGGCGGCGGCCGGCGCGGCCGACAGCACCCTGAGCGTCGACGCCGAGACCGCGGGCATGCTGCGCGCCCTCGGCTATGCCGCCGGCGACACCGCGCGGCCCGCGGGCGCGGGCCGGGGTAACCCCGTCGAGCTGATGCCGGTGCACGACGAGCTGCAGGCCGTCGGCAGCCTGCTCGCCAACGGGCGTCCGGAGGAGGCGGTGCGCCGGGCCCGCGGCGCCCTCGCCATGGATCCCGACAACCTCGCCGGGCTGCGCGACCTCAGCCGCGGCCTGGTGCAGCTCGGGCGCCTCGACGAGGCGGCGGAGGCCGCCGACCGCGCGGTCGCGGTCGCGCCGTGGAGCGCCGAGGCCTTCACGGTGGCGGCCGACGTCGCGCACCGCCGCGGCGCGAACGCCCGTGCCCTCGAGCTCGTCGACCGCGGCCTCGCGCTCGACCCGAGGTTCCTCGAGGCGCGGGTCGAGCGCAGCCGCTACCTGGCCGCGCTCGGCCGCAGCGCCGAGGCGGCGGCCGAGCTCGCGGCCCTGCTCGAGCGGACCCCGGACGACAACTGGGTGGCGCTGCGCTACGCCGAGCTGGTCGAGCTGCCGGCCGGGGACTTCGCGGCCGCGGAGAGGCGCCTGCGGCAGGTGCTGGCCCGCAACCCGTCCTTCGCCGAAGCCTGGTTGCTGCTCGGCACGGTGCTGACCCGCGCCGGGCGCGGCGCCGAGGCCGCCGAGGTCTACCGGCAGGCGGCGGCCGCGGGCACCATCGATCCCGACTCCCAGGGGCGGGCGGCGCTCCTCCTCGCCTCCGCGGGCGACCCGGCCGCCGAGTCGGCGCTGCGCGGCGCCATCGCCGCCGCCGAGGTCGCCCGTCCGGAGCTCCACCTGGCCTACGCGGAGCTGCTCGCGGCGGCGGGCCGCAGCGGCGAGGCCCGGCAGCACCTCGAGCTGGCGGCGGCCGCGCCGGCCGGCTCGGTGGCGGCCCGCAACGACGCCGCCAAGGCGCTGCTGCTCCTCGGCCGCGACGCCGAGGCCGAGGCGGGGTGGCGCGCCCTGATCGCGGACCGGCCGGAGGACTTCCGGGCGTGGCTCAACCTGGCGACGCTCGCGCTGCAGCGCGGCGACTGGAGCGAGGGGGAGCGGCTCGGCCGCGCGGCCGTCGAGCGCGCACCGGCCTCGGCGAACGCCTGGAACAGCCTCGCCGTCGCCCTCGACGAGCTCGGCCGCAGCGCCGAGGCGGAGGCCGCCTACCGCCGCGCGAACGAGCTCGACCCCGCCGACTGGCGGCCCCTCTTCAACCTCGGGATCCTGCTCCGCGAAGCCACCCGTTTCAGCGAGGCCGCCGCGATCCAGGAGGAGGTGCTGGCAAGGGCGCCTCGGCACCCGGGCGCGCACTTCGAGCTCGGCGCCCTCTACGCCGGGCCGCTCGGCCAGCCGGCGCGGGCGCGGCCCCACCTCGAGGCCGCGCGGCCCCACCTCGAGGCCGCGATCGCGGCTGACCCCGACCACCCCCGGGCGCGCCAGGCCCGCGCCATCCTCGAGCGGCTGCCCTGACCACCCGTCCCGGACCTGCGGAGCCGGACGCGAAGAGGCCCCGGTGCCGGGGCACCGGGGCCTGTTCAGAGAAGGAATTGCGGATCAAAAGCGCAGGCCGACCGAGAAGCGGAAGGTCCGCGGCTGCTGGAAGTCGTCCTCGTCCTGCGCCTGCCCCCACGAGCTGCCTTTTCTCCAGTGCACACCCTCGACAGGGGTCTCGGTGAAGGGGTCGAAGGGCTCGAGGCTGGCGCTGTTGCGGGCGGTCAGCACGGTCGTGTTTGGCGTCACCACCGCGTCCTCGTTGAAGACGTTCACCACCTCGGGCTGCACGAAGAGCTCGAGCTGGGTCCCGCCGAGGTTGACGAAG
>JALOKS010000355.1 GCA_025456385.1 Thermoanaerobaculales bacterium
GAGGGGACAGTCGCTGCATCGCGGTGAGGTCGGGTGGCACTGGTTCTGGCCGAAGGTCACCAGGAGATCGTTGATGGCGATCCAGAGCTCCTCCGGCAGCACCTCGGCGAGCGCCCTCTCCGTCGCCTCCGGCGTGGCTGTGGCCGCGAGACCGAGCCGGTTGGCGATGCGGTGGACATGGGTGTCGACGCAGATGGCGGGTATCCCGAAGCCGAGTCCGAGGACGAGGTTTGCGGTCTTGCGGCCGACCCCCGGGAGGGCGAGCAACGCCTCCTCGGAGGCCGGCACCTCGCCGCCGTGCTCGTCGCGGAGAATCGCAGCGATCCGGCGCAGCTGGCCCGCCTTCGTGGTGGAGAATCCGGCCGGGAAGATCGCAGCGGCGATCCGGCTCTCGTCGAGGTCGGCGAGGGAGGCGGGTGTGTCGGCGAGGGCGAAGAGCCGACGGCTCGCCGCTGCGGTCACCGCGTCCCTGGTGCGCAGCGAGATCACGCAGGCGACGAGCAGACGGAAGGGCGAGCGCGAGGAGTCCTGCTCGGCGGCCAGGGTGGTCACGCGGCAGCCGTCGCGGAAGGCCTCGAGCCGCGCCGCCAGCGCGCGTACGGCCGGCAGGCTCCAACGCCGGGTCATCGCTCCCGGTTCCCACACCTGGTCACGAGTCTCTCCCGCGCTGCGGCGGAGGCGAGGCAGCTCTGGTGCGGCAGCGCATTCCGCGATCATGGGGCGTCGTTGCGACGGCGTCAACTTTGAAAAGGGTAAACGTTGAAACACTTGAATGTTAGAACGCCGGAGAATTGACCCCGGGGCTTCCGCGGTGCTAGGGTGTGCGCTCCGAAATGGGGAGGCACCATGGCGCCCAACGGCCGACACGTTTTCAGCTCGGAGTCCGTGACCGAGGGTCACCCCGACAAGATCGCAGACCAGATCTCCGATGCGATCCTCGACGCGGTGCTCGCCGCCGACCCGCGGGGGCGGGTGGCCTGTGAGACTCTGGTGACGACCGGTCTCGCCTTCATCGCCGGCGAGATCACGACCGAGACCTACGTCGAGTTCCCCGCCATCGTCCGCGAGACCATCCGGGAGATAGGCTACACGCGGGCGAAGTTCGGTTTCGACTCCGAGACCTGCGCCGTGATCTCCTCGATCGACCCGCAATCGCCGGACATCGCGCAGGGCGTCAACGTCGGGGGCGCCGGCGATCAGGGCATCATGTTCGGCTATGCGACCAACGAGACCGCGGAGCTCATGCCGATGCCGCTCATGCTCGCCCACCGGCTCACCATGCGGCTGAGCGTTGCGCGCCGTTCGGGCGAGCTCGAGTGGCTGCGCCCCGACGGCAAGTCGCAGGTTTCGATCGAGTACGAGGGCATGCGTCCGCGGCGCATCGAGGCGATCGTCGTCTCCTGCCAACACGCGGACGAGATCGAAACCGCCGAGCTCCGGCGGCAGGTGCGGGATCGGATCATCGGCGTCGCACTTCCGCAGGAGCTGATCGACGCCGACACCAAGATCCACATCAACCCGACCGGTCGTTTCGTGATCGGCGGACCTCAGGGCGACTGCGGTCTGACCGGGCGCAAGATCATCGTCGACACCTACGGCGGCGTCGGCTCGCACGGCGGCGGCGCGTTCTCCGGCAAGGACCCTTCGAAGGTCGACCGCTCGGCCTCCTACATGGCCCGCCACGTCGCCAAGAACCTGGTCGCCTCCGGGCTGGCGTCGCGGGCCGAGGTGCAGCTCGCTTACGCGATCGGCGTCGTCGACCCGGTGTCGGTGATGGTGGACAGCTTCGGTACCGGTGAGGTGCCCGACGAGCGTCTGACCGCCGCGGTGCGCGAGGTCTTTCCGCTGTCGCCGCTCGGCATCATCGACTACCTCGACCTGCTGCGGCCGATCTACAAGAAGACGGCGGCCTTCGGCCACTTCGGGCGCGAGCTCCCCGAGTTCAGCTGGGAGCGAACCCACCGCACAGCGGATCTGCGCACGGGCTGCGGCCTCTAGCGGGAGCCTCGGAGACGCGCGGTCGCGGTGGCACGGGGCTTGCGAAGCGATCGCCACGGAGCGCCGACCTCGACGGTGCGGCGAAGGGTGGATCGGAGCGGGCCACTATGACCGACAGGGCGGACATTTTCGGCACACGCGGCTCGCTGCGGCGGCAGTACGCCGGCGCGGCGGCGCTCTTTCTCGCCCTGATCCTCGGCATCATCTTTCTCTATGGGCACCTCCTCGCGGGCTCGCTGTCCCGGCGCTACCTCGAGGACGTGCTCGCCGGAGGCCGCCAGGAGGCCGAGCGCATCGCCAACGAGCTGGGCGGGGCCGAGCTCACCGAGCTCGACGTCGTGGAGACCCGCCGTGAGGTCTTGACGCGGACCCTCGAGGGCGACCCTGAGCGTCGGATCTGGCAGTCGATCGAGGTCGCCGACAGCGCGGGCAAGATCGTGTTCTCGTACCGGAGTCAGTCCACCGAGGAGATCCCGGAGGCCCTCGCCGAGGACCTGCGCATGCGGGGCAACCTCGCAGACGAACGTGTCGTCGAGACCGAAAACCCATATCGCATCAGCGTTCCGCTCGGCGAGGTCGGCAGCGTGGTCCTCAACGTCAACCGCGCGGAGGTCGCCGAGCGCGTTTCCCGCCTGCGCGGCGACCTGCTCGTCCAGACTGCGGTCATCGCGGCGCTGACCTTCGCCACCCTCGCCCTCGCCTTCGCCTTCGTCTGGTTTCTGATCCAGCGCACCCGCCGCCTCGAGGCGCAGCGATTCGAGGCCGAGGAGATGGCGGCACTCGGCGCGCTCGCGGCCAACCTCGCGCACGAGATCAGAAACCCCTTGAACTCGATCAACCTCAACCTCGAGCTGCTCGACGAGGATCTCAGCGGCTCCGGCGGCGGCGCCCGTGCCTCGCTCGCCAGCACCCGAGCCGAGGTCGGACGACTGGCGAGCCTGGTCAGCGACTTCCTGACCTACGCCAGGCCGGGCGAGCCCGAGCTCGAGCCGGTGCGGGTCGATCGCATGCTCAAGGACGTGGCCGACTTCCTGACCGCCGAGGCCCACCGGAGCGGGGTCCACCTGCGTCTGGGCCCCGGGCTGCCGACCGGTGAGGTCATGAGCGATCCGGGGCAGCTGCGGCAGGTGCTCCTCAACCTCGTCCTGAACGCGGTGCAGGCAGCGCGAGGCTTCGATGGTGCTGGTCGTGAGGGACCGCGGGGACGGAATCCCGGAGGCCGAGCTCGACGCGGTGCGCAAGGCCTTCTACACCCGCCGCCGGGGCGGCAGCGGGCTCGGCCTCGCGATCGCCGAGCGTTTCATCGCCGCGCAAGGCGGGCGGATCGAGCTCGCCAACCTCGAACCGCAGGGCTTCGAGGCACGCGTCGCCTTGCCGATGGCGGGCGGTCCTGGCAAGATACAGCGAGCGGGC
>JALOKS010000079.1 GCA_025456385.1 Thermoanaerobaculales bacterium
GGAGGTCGGGCTGACCCCGAAGATCACCGGGCCGGAGGTCTGCGAGGACGGCAGCAGGGTGTAGGCCTGCAGCAGGCGGCCGACCTGCTCGTTGTCCGAGCCGAGGCCGACCGTGACCCGGACGTCGGCGCGCTGCTCGATCGAGGAGTCCTCGCCGGTGAAGGCCGGGGTGATGACCACGATCCAGCCGTCGTAACCCTCGACGACGTTGACGATCTCGGCCGCGTAGGGCCGGCCGTTGAGGAAGAAGAAGACCTCGACCGGGGCTTCGATGTTGACGCCGAAGATGGTCACGGTCTGGCCGCCCGAGTAGGGGCCGCGGTCGGGGTTGATGCTGGTCAGCACCAGCGAGTCGCCGGCGGCGACCGGGAGGTAGCTGACGCTCGTCGAGCGCAGGGCGGTCCTGACCCGCGCCTGGATGGTGTAGCTGCCGTCGGACTGGTCGCCTTCCTGGTCGGGGTCGTCGGCGACGAGGAAGAACACGGTCGCCGAGCCGCCCTCGGTCACCACCTGGGCGTCCCGCCGCAGCTCGATGAAGCCCTTCTCGGCCGTCAGGTTGCCCCTGGTGAAGCCGAAGAGAGCTCCGGGGCCCGAGGAGAGGAGCTCGATCACGGTGCCGTCCGGCGCCGGCGAGCCGTTCCGCGTCACGTCGATGTCGACCTGGACGGGGGTGCCGACGAAGACCTGGCCGCTCGAGACGGCGAGCCGCGGGATCGCCCAGCTCTCCGGCACCACGGTCGGCACCGGGCTCGCGGAGGGGCTGTCGCCGCCGCAGCCGACCACGGCGAGGAGCGCTGCCAGCGCGATGAATGGCGTGAGTTTTTTCATGGCTTCAGACCCCCACTTACTGGCCGTTGCAGAAGAAGTTGAAGGCGATCGGGATCGGTACGGTCGACACCTGCTTGCCGGACACCGTCTCGCCGTAGATCGTCAGCTCGAGGCTCTGCCGGATGTTGGTGCGGCCGGTCTCCGGGTCGAAGCCCCCGTTCTCCGGCAGCAGGTAGGCGAGCGGCACCTCGCGCAGGAACTCGAAGGGGTAGACCCGGTAGTTCTCGAGGTCGGCGGAGCCGCCGGCGGCCACGAACACCAGCTGGTCGTAGGACCACTCCGGCGAGGCGGTGCTGCCGCCGTCGGTGCGGTAGGGCCGGATCACCCAGCGCCGCAGGGTGACGTCCTGCTGCGCGCTGACGGTGCCCTCCGGGTCCTTGGTGGAGGAGGTGATCTCCATCTCGCTGATGGCGAGGTCGCCGATCTGCGCGCAGATGTCGATGTCCGGGTTGTACTCAGTGATGTCCACCGTCAGGAACACCGAGGCCTCGGTGTCGTCGAGCGAGCTCGAGCCGCCGCAGGAGCCGAGCACCAGGGCCAGGGCGAGCGTGAATGCGGTTTGCAGGGTGCGATTCATGATCGTCCTCCACCTAGTACTTCACGATCCGCGGGGTGATGAAGATCAGCAGCTCGTCGTGCGTCTTCAGCACTGATTTGTTCTTGAAGAGCCAGCCGACGACCGGGATGTTGTGCAACCCCGGAACGCGGTTCTCGTTCCAGCCGTCTCTCAACTCGTAGATTCCGCCGATCACCGTGGTGCCGCCGTCGCGGACCAGGAGCTGGGTCTGGGCGTCGCGGGTGAAGATCGGCGCGTTCTGGCCGCCGGTGACCGCGAACTCGGGTGCCGGGCGCTGCTTCTTGATGTCGATTTCGAGGTTGACGGTGCCCTCGGCGGTGATCTGCGGCGTCACCGAGAGGTTGAGGGTGGCGTCGATGTACTGCACGGTGACCGTGTTGTTGGCCACCGTCTGCACCGGGATCTGCAGACCGGAGCGGATCGAGGCCTTCATCAGGTTCTGGGTCGTGACCCGCGGCGTCGACACGATGCGGGCGTCGCCGTCCACTTCGGCGGCGGTGAGCATGAAGTCGAGGTTGAAGGTGTTGAGGATGTCGGCGAAGGTCAGGGCGAGGACCTGCTGGCCGGCCGGCAGCCGGACGTCGCCTTCAGTGGTGATGGAGTTCGGGAAGGTGAGGCCGGTGTCGTTCCCGTGCTCCGCGTCCATGATGCTCGTGAAGCCCCAGCTGACGCCGATGGCGCGCGAGAACTGCTTCGTGGTCTCGACGATGCGGCCCTCGATCACCACCTGCGGCGTCGGCAGGTCGAGCGAGTCGATCAGGCGCAGGATGCCCTCGACCCGGTCGGAGACGTCGCGGATGATCAGGGTGTTGGTGCGCTGGTCGATGGTCACCGAGCCGCGCGCTGACAGCAGGTAGCTGTCGCCCCTGAGCAGGGTGGCGACGTAGTCGGCCTTGGCGTAGGACAGCGGTTTGAGGTAGGTGCTGAGGGGCTTGGCCTTCTCGCGCTCCTCCTCGAGCCTGACCTTGGCCGCCTTCTCGGCCGCGAGCTTGGTGGTGGGGGCCACCCGCAGGACGTTGTTCTCGAGCACGTAGTCGAGGTTGTTGATCTTGAGGATGAGGTCGAGGGCCTGGTCCCAGGGCACCTGGCGCAGCTCGACCGTGACCGAGCCCGAGACCCCGGGGTCGAGGATGATGTTGAGGTCGGTGAGAACCGAGAAGGTCTTCAGGACGTCCTTGACGTCGGCGTCCTTCAGGGTGAGGGTGATCGGCTCGCCGGTCCACACCTCGGCCTGGCTCTCGAGCTCGGTCGCGGCGTAGCTCTCGCCGGCCATCGTCGGCGAGTCGAGGACCTGGACCGCGGTCGCGCTCTCGATGAGCTGACTGCTGTCGGCCACCCAGGGGCTGCGGGCGGCCTCGGCCGGGCGCTCGGCGGCGGTGTCGGCCGCCGTCTGCTCGGCCGGCAGCTCGAAGACCGCCGACGCGATCTCGCGCGCGGGCTCGGGCTCGGCGGGGGCCGGCTCGGCGCGCGCGATCTCGATCACGCCGGGGCCGCCGGAGGGGGCCGCCGACGCCGTCGTCGTCGCATCGCCGCCGCCGACCACGACCACGGCGCCCATCGCCGCGCTCTCCACCCGGTAGCCGGCCTCGGCGCGCAGGTCGATCACGACCCGCGTCACCGGCTGCGGCTCGACCGCGAACTGCGCCACCCGGACCTGGCTGACCAGGGCGGTGTTGACCGGCAGCAGCTGGCGCGGGACGCCGTTGACCACACCCGCGAGGTCGAGCACGAGGCGGCGCGGCTCGGGCAGGGTGAAGGCGTTGACGGCGAGCGCGCGGTCGGCCCGGAGCTCGACCACGACGCCGTCGCCGGTCGCCACCGGCACCACGTCGTGGAGCCTGGCCGGGCCGCCGGCCGCGGCCGGCGGCGCGCTCGCGTCGCGGTCGCGGGGCGCGACCGGGAGATCCTCGCGCACCGCCGCCGCCGCGCGCGGGGCGTCGTCGAAGGGGTAGAACTCGAGCGTCAGGCCGGCCGCCGTCGCGCCGAGCGTCAGCTGCGCCGGCTCCACCAGCCAGACGGTGAGGCGGGAGACCCGCTTGCCGAACTCATCGACGTGGTCGAGCTCCGCGCGCTCGATGCCCAGGGCGGGCTCGGAGAGGCGGCCCGCCGGCTCGCTCCAGCGCGCCTCGGGCAGCTCCACGACCCACACCCCCGGCTGCGGCGAGTAGTGGACGGTCTCCAGCTCCCCTGTCGCCCGGAGGTGGAGGACCGGGCCGGCGGGGCCCGCCTCCGCACCCATCCCCTGGATGACGGGGATGGACTCCTCGGCGAGGAGCGGCACACCAGCCCCCAGCAGGACGAAGGCCGCTGTCACCACCAGGCTGCGGACGTTCTTCATGATCATGCCGTCCCCCAATATTCCCTCATCAACGGCTAATCCGTGAGTTCTCGCACGATTTCGTCATACGGCTTCACGCGGCCGGGGTCATTGACGTACTGGCGGAAGACCACCTTCTTGGGCTGGATCTCGGCCACCTCGCCGTTGTAGAGCTTGGTGCCGGGGCGGATGATGTAGGAGACGTTGTCGCGGCCGAGGACGAAGGCCAGGATCCCGCTCGGGGTCTCGATGATGCCCTCGACCTTGAGCTCCTCGACCAGCATGCCGGGGAGGCCCGGCGGGCGCGGCTTGGCGGTGAGCGCCTCCTCCTTCTCCTCGAAGCCCTGCAGCAGCGAGCGGAAGGGGTCGCGGCGGCCGGCCGGGTCGTAGGCGAGGATGCCGCCCTGCATGACCTCCTCCTCGCCGCGCAGGATCTCCTCGATCTGCGAGACGTCGACGCCCTCGCCGATGAGGGGCGACGCCTCGGCGGCCGGCTCGGCGGCCGGCTGCTGGGCGGGCGGCTCCTGCGCGAGCGCGGCGCCGGGCCCCAGGGCCAGCACCGCGAGCAGCGCCGGACCACAGCTCAGACTGAAGCGTCGTGTCATTGCAGGGCCTCCTCCGCCGACTCCTGCCGGGCCGGCGGCCGGGCCGCCGGGGCGGGCGCCGGCGCCGGGGCGGGCGCCGCCGCCAGGTCCGACTCCTCCTTGAAGATGAAGGTCTGGAGGGTGAACTCGGCGTGGATGGTGAAGCTCGCCCCCTGCCGGTTGAGCGGCGCCAGTTCCAAGGTCTCGACGTTGATGATGCGCGGGAAGCGGCTCAGGCGGTCGAAGAGCAGGCCGAGCTCGTGGTAGGTGCCGTCGAGGCCGACCTGGATCGGCCACGCCTGGAAGAAGCCGCGGTCCTCGAAGTTGCCGGGCGTGAAGCGCGTCAGGTTGAAGCGGCCCTGCTCGTTGAGCTGCTTGACGCGCTTGATGAGGTTGTCGGTCTCGCGCTTGGTGGGCAGAATCCGGCGCAGCCGGCCGAGCTCGATCTCGAAGTTGCGGATGTCCTCCTCGAGGCGCGGCAGATCGGCCTTGGCGGCGCGGCCCTTCTCGATCTCGCGCTCGAGGTCGTCGATGCTCTTCTCGAGGCGCTCGATCTGGGTCTGCACGTCCTTGAAGACGTAGAGGTGCATGACGACGAAGAGCGCGACGCCCAGCAGCAGGCCGACGATCGCCGCCACGTACCAGGGCTTGGAGTTGAGATCAATTGCCATCGGATCCCCCCGTCCTCACTGCCCGGCGGGCGCCGCCGCCTGCAGCTCGGGCGGCGAGATCACGAACGTGCATCTGAGATTGAAGGCGAAGACCTGCCCCCGGTCGGCGCGCGTCAGATTCTTGAGCTCCGGCTCGTCGAAGTGGGGCGAGGCGTCGAGGTTGGCGATGTAGTTGGCGACCGCGTTCTCGTCCATGGCGTTGCCGTCGAGGAGGAGCTCGTTGCCCTTCAGATTGAGCCTGGTCAGCCACACCAGCTCGGGGAGGGCCCGCGACACCTCGTCCATGATCTTGACCGGTCCGCGCTGGTTGTTCTTGAGCTCCTCGATCACCTGAATCTTCTGACGCAGGGCCTCGCGCTTGGCCTCCAGCTCCTCGACCTTCTTGATGTACTGCAGGAGCTCGTCGCGCTCCTGCCGCTTCTCCTGCTCGACCCGCCGCAGCTCGGCGCGCTTGCTGGTCAGGAGGTACCACTGGGTGCCGACCACGATGCAGGACAGTGCGAGCACGACCAAGAGGATGATGTCGCCCTGTTTGGCGCCCAGCGAGAACTGGGGCCGCGCCGCCTGGGTGGTCGCCGCCGCCGGAGTTTCAGCAACGAGATTGATCTTGATCATCGCGTCATTCTCCGACCTTGCGCACCGCGAGGCCGACCGCCACCGCCATCGCCGGGGCGTTGCGGTTGATCCAGTCGGGATCGAAGTCGGACTCGCTGTAGCGGATGTTGCGGAACGGGTTCATGACCTCCACGGCGACCTGGAAGCGCTCCCGGATGACCTCGTCGAGGTTCAGCACCTGCGCGCTGCCCCCGGCCAGCACCACCCGGTCGAGGTGGTCGACCGAGGAGGTGGCGATGAAGAAGTCGATGGTCTTCTGCAGCTCGGAGGTGAGGTCCTCGGACACGCTGTTGAGGACGCTGAGGACCTGCTGCAGCGTGTTCTCCCCCACCCGCTCGCCGAGCTTCAGCCGCTCGGCGTCGTCCCGCGACAGGCTCAGCTCGCGCTGGATCGCCTCGGTGTACTGGTTGCCGCCGAAGGCGACGTCGCGCCAGAAGATCGAGGTCCCGCGGTAGAGCACGTTGATGTTCATCACCGAGGCGCCGACGTTGACCAGGGCGATGGTCTCGGTGCCGACGTCGTAGTTGGCCTCGAAGGCGTTCTGCAGCGCGAAGACGTCGACGTCCACCAGCACCGGGTCCTTGCCCGCCTGCACGATCACCGAGGTGTAGTCGGCGATGCGGTCCTTCTTGACCGCCACCAGGAGGACGTCCATGGTGTCGCCGGAGGTCGACTCCAGAACGACGTAGTCGAGGTTGACGTCGTTGATGTCGAAGGGGATGTACTGCTCGGCCTCCCACTGGATGGACTCGGCGAGCTCGGAGTCGGTCATCGCCGGCAGCTGGATCTTCTTGATGATCACGGAGTGGCCCGACAGCGAGCCCCCGAAGCTCGAGTTCTTGATGTTGTTCTCGGCGACCAGGCGCGACAGGGCCTCGACAACGAGCGAGGAATCCATGATGGCGCCGTCGACAATCGCTTCTGGAGAGAGGTTCGCGATCGAGGCATGGAGGAGCTGAAATTCGCCGTTTTTGAGCGGCTTCAGCTCCACGATCTTGATCGCGGATGATCCGATATCGCAACCGACGACTTGCTTTTTGGCTTTTCCAAACACGGCTTACACCTTGTTCGCAGAAGTTTTTCTGGACAGGATCATAAACCCCTCTACTTTAAAGGCTACCAAAGGGTCCCCCATAGGTCAAGAACGGAGATCTCAACAATAAAAAGATGCTCCCAGCGGGACCATTGCTTGTCGCCTCTTGCCTCCTAATCCCGAGCTGTGGCCCCGGCCCCGGCCGGTGAATTCCCGAGCGGCGCCGGGCCCGCAAATCGACGCTGATTCGCCACCCGAGAGCACTGAAATACGGGTCCTCGCCGCCGTCAAAGAGGGCCGAAATAGCCCTCAGGAATTCCCCGGCAGGACGCGGGTGCGGGGGCTCAGCTCCCGGCGAGCGCGGACCGCCGGCGCCCGGAGCTTGAAATTCGCCGCTGCGTGTGGTATTCAATTCCACCCCCGCGAGGGGGCCCCGAGGAGGAACTTCGACATGGCGCAGCGATGCGAACTCTGCGGCAAGGGCCCGATGACCGGCAGCAAGATCTCTCACGCCCACAACGTCACCAAGCGGCGCTGGCAGCCCAACCTGCAGCGCGTGCGGGCGATGGTCGACGGCCGGCCGCAGTACATCCGGGTCTGCACCCGCTGCATCCGTTCCGGCAAGGTCACCAAGGCGCCGCGCGTCTGAGCCTGCGACCGCCCGGCCGCCCTCATGCGCTGACCCTCGACTGTCCCCGCCGCTCCACCCGCAACATACCCTTGAGGCCCTGCAGGCGGCCCATGATGCGCGCGAGCTGCGCCGCGTCGCGGACCAGGATGGTCATCGCCGCGGAGCCGGTCTCGTTCGGCTCCGCGCGCAGGTTGCAGCTCAGGATGTCGCTGCCCTCCGACGAGATGGCCTGCGAGATCGAGGCCAGCATCCCCGAGCTGTCGTTGAAGGCCATGTCGACGTCCACCGGCGACGAGGGCGCGCCCGGGCTCGCCTGCGAGGCCGCCCACCGCACCTCGATCTCGCGCTCGGGGTGGTAGAGCAGGTTGCGCACGTTGGGGCAGCCGCGGGCGTGCACCGCCACCCCCTTGCCGCGGGTGACGAAACCGACGATGTCCTCGCCCGGCAGCGGCCTGCAGCACTTGGCGAGGTAGACCAGGAAGTCGGCGTCGCCGGTGACCTCGAGGGCGCCGCCGCTCCCGGCCGGCGGCTCGGGCCGCCGACGCGGCCCCTCCGCGGCCTCCTCCGCCGCCGCCTCGTCCTGCCGCAGGTGGGCGGTGACCGCGCTCGCCGGGACCTTCCCGAAGCCGATCGCCGCCAGCAGGTCCTCCTCCTTGGACGGCCCTGCGGCCTGGGCCGCGGCGGCCAGCTGCTCGACGCCGCCGAGCTGCTTGAGCGAGGTGCCGAGCTTGCGCAGCTCCCGCTCGAGCAGCTTGCGCCCGACCTCGATCGCGCGCCCCTTCTCCTCGTGCTTGAGCCAGGCGCGGATCTTCGAGCGCGCGCGGTTGGTGACCGCGAAGTTGAGCCAGTCGTGGTGGGGCCGCTGCCGGCTCGAGGTCGTGATCTCGACGATGTCGCCGTTCCGGATCTCGGTCTTCAGCGGCACCCAGCGGCCGCTGACGCGGCCGCCGACGCAGTTGTGGCCGACCTGGCTGTGGACCCGGTAGGCGAAGTCGAGCACGGTCGCACCGCGCGGGAAGGAGAAGACGTCGCCGCGCGGGGTGAAGCAGTAGACGTCGTCGGGGTAGAGGTCGACCTTCAAGGAGTCCAGGAACTCGCGCGGTGAGGAGCCCTCCGAGTTGTCGAGCAGCGCCCGCAGCCAGGCCACCCGCGAGTCCTCGGCCGGCGCGTGCGATCCCTTCTCCTTGTAGCTCCAGTGCGCCGCGATGCCGTACTCCGCGATCTTGTGCATGTCGTGGGTCCGGATCTGGATCTCGAAGGGGTGGCCCTCCGGCCCGACCACGGTGGTGTGCAGCGACTGGTAGGCGTTGGGCTTCGGGATCGCGAGGTGGTCCTTGAGCCGTCCCGGCACCGGCGGCCAGCGGTGGTGGATCAGCCCGAGGGCGGCGTAGCAGTCGGCCACCGTGCCGACGATGATCCGGAAGGCCAGGAAGTCGAAGACGTTGGCCACGTCCACGCCCTGCCGCCGGAGCTTGGCGAAGATGGAGTACAGATGCTTGACCCGGCCCTGCACCGTGCCCTGGATGCCGTTGTCGGCGAGGAGCTTCTCGAGCACGTTCTGGATCTCGGCGAACCAGCGGTCCGCGGCCTCGCGGCGCGCCTCGAGCTCCCCCTCCAGCTTCTCCGCCTCGCGCGGGTGGAGGAAGCGGAAGCAGAGGTCCTCCATCTCGGTCTTGATGCTGCCGATGCCGAGCCGGTTGGCGATCGGCGCGAAGATGTCGAGGGTCTCGCGGGCGATCGCCTCCTGGCGGTCACGGCGCAGGAAGCCGAGGGTGCGCATGTTGTGGAGCCGGTCGGCGAGCTTGATCAGGATCACCCGCACGTCGTCCATCGAGGCCAGCAGCAGGCGGCGGAAGTTCTCGGCCTCGGTCGCCTCGCGGCTCGTGTACGAGCTCTCGAAGTCCGCCATCTTGGTCAGCGCCACCACCAGGCGCGCGACCTCCGGGCCGAACTCCGTCTCGAGCTCCTCCGCCGTGGTCGGGGTGTCCTCGAGGATGTCGTGCAGGAGGCCGGCCGCAACGGTCTCCTCGTCGAGCTCCATGTCCGCGAGGATCCAGGCCACCGTCAGCGGGTGCGTCAGGTAGGGCTCGCCCGAGCGCCGGATCTGGCCGCGATGGCGGTTCGCCGCGAAGACGTAGGCGTGCCGGATCAGCAGCTCGTCGAGCTCGGGTCGGTAAGGCTCCATCCGGTTGAGGATGTCCTCGATGCGGATCTTCACCGCCGGCACCGGCAGAGCTGCCACAGCCATCCATCCATTCTAGCTTTCGGGGTCAAGGAAAGCCGAGCCGGCCGGCGGCGCCGCGTCGGATGTGATGGCTGTC
>JALOKS010000080.1 GCA_025456385.1 Thermoanaerobaculales bacterium
GGGCTCGACACCGAGCACGTCGTGCTCGACCTCGGGGCGGGCTCGGCCTTCAACGTCATCGACTTCTTTCTCGCCGCCCGCAAAGGCGTCCTGGTCGTGGTCCCCGAGCCGACCTCGGTCGAGAACGCCTACCACTTCCTCAAGGCGGCCTTCTTCCGCAAGCTCAAGCGCGCCGAGCCGCGCGACGAGGTGCGGGCCGTCGTCAAGGAGGTGATGCAGGGCGCCGACCGCGGTACCGTGCGCACTCCGCGCGAGCTCATCTCGCGGATCTGGTCGCTCAATCCCGACATCGGCTCGGCTCTGGTCGCCGAAGCGAGCCAGTTCCGGCCGGCGATGGTCGTGAACCGCGTTTCCCATCCGGCACACGAACGGCTCGGCGCCGACATGGTCGCGGCCTGCCGCGACTACTTCGGGATCCGCCTCCAGCTCCTCGGGTCCCTGCCGGCCGACCGCGTGGTCGAACGCTCGGTCTCCGAGCGCCGCCCGGCCGCCGAGCACTACCCGCAGATCCCCTTCGTCAGCGCGCTGCGGCAGGTCACCGACAGCCTGACCTACGCGCGCCCGAGGCCCCAGTGAGCGTCCGCGCCGAGGACTGGGAGGTTCTCGGGCTCGAGCCCGGCGCGGACCTCATCGCGGCCCGCCGCGCCCACCAGCGGCGGCGTGCCCTCTACGAGTCCGATGCCCTCGCGACCTACAACCTTCTCGATGACGACGAGCGTGCCGGCATGCTCGCCCGCATCGACGAGGCCTACGCGCGCATCGCCGGCAGCGCGGCCGCTGCAGCCGGGGGCGGGGCCGCCCAGGCGGCGGCGCCTGCGGAGCCTCCTCCCGACCCGCACGCCGAGCCCGGCGCCTTCCTCCGCCACGCGCGCCTGACGACCGGGCTCAGCCTGCAGCAGATCGCGGCCGAGACCAAGATCGGGGTCGCCATGCTCGAGCGCATCGAGGCCGAGGACTTCGCCGCCCTGCCCGCCGCGGTCTTCGTGCGCGGCCACCTGCTGCAGGTCGCACGCGAGCTGCGCATCGCGGAGGCGGAGAGCCTCGCCAAGGCCTACCTCGCGAAGATGGAGGCACGGGACGACGTTGAACGTTAAAACGTTAGAAAGTTAGAACGTTAGAACGTTCCACCCACCCAGCTCGATTGAATTTTGAGTTTGGAGTTCCCGCCCACCCATCCCTGATATCGGCGGTTGGACGTTCACTCTCCCAACGTTCAAACGTTCAACGTTCAAACGTTCCAACGAAAAAAGGCGCCCGCGAGGGCGCCTTCGATAATTCACGAAGTGAATTATTACGAAGTGAATTATTTCTTGATACCCGCGACTTCCTCGAGCATCGCGGTCGTGACCGACTTCGGCCGCTCCAGCGCATAGCCGAGCGCGCGGTCCCAGGTGATGTTCGTGAGCACGCCGAGGGCACGGCCGATGCCGAAGAGGACGGTGTAGAAGTCCCACTCGGTGAGCCCGTAGTACCACTGGATCACGCCGGACTGTGCGTCGACGTTGGGCCACGGGTTCTTGGTCTTGCCGTGCTTCGTCAGCACGCCCGGCGCCACCTGGTAGACCATCTCGATGACCTTGAACAGCGGGTAGTCGGGCAGGTTCTTGAGGCAGAACTCGCGCTGCGCCTCGTAGCGCGGGTCGGTCTTGCGCAGCACGGCGTGGCCGTAGCCTGGAATCACCTGGCCTGCGTTGAGAGTGTCCCACAGCGCCTTGTCGACCAGCTCCGGAGTCGGCTCCTGGCCGCCGAGCTTCTGCTGGAACTTCATCATCCAGCTCAGCACCTCCTGGTTGGCCAGGCCGTGGAGCGGACCGGCGAGGCCGTTGATGCCGGCCGACAGCGAGTAGTAGGCATCCGACAGCGCCGACGCGACGAGGTGGGTGGTGTGGGCGGAGACGTTGCCCGACTCGTGGTCGGAGTGGAGGATGAAGTACATCCGGGCGACGTCATCGTAGGGCTGCGGGAAGCCCATCTGGTGGGCGAAGTTGCCGCCCATGTCGAGGTCGGGGTCGCTGGGGATGTGGATGTCCGCCTTGTACTTCATGCGGTAGATGTAGGCGGCGAGGACCGGCAGCTTGGGCAGCAGGTTGAGGACGTCCTCGAACATCGGCTCCCAGTACTCGGTCTTCTTCATGCCCGCGTTGTAGCGCTTGACGAACACCGACTCGCGCTGCATCGCGAGGATGCCCGCCGAGTACATGGTCATCGGATGGGTGTCGGTCGGCATCGCGCGCAGGACATCGATGACGTACTGCGGCAGGTTCCGTCTCTTCTTGAACTCCTCGACCAGCTCAAGGGTCTCCTTCTTGGTCGGCACGTCGCCGGTCATGAGGAACCAGAAGAAGCCCTCGACGTAGGGGTAGTCGCGGCCGGGAACCTTGGGCAGGCACTCCATGGTCTCCGGGATGTTCTTGCCGCGGAAGCGGATGCCTTCCTGCGGATCGAGGTAGGAGATGTCGGTGACCAGGCACTTGACGTCGCGGGCGCCGCCGATCACCTGCTCGATGGTGATCTCCTGCACCTTGGTGTTGCCGAACTCCTTGACGAGTCGCGTCGTGCGCGGCCGGTGCTCCTCGATCTTCTTGAACAGAGTTTCTTTCAGCGTCGCCATCGGCTCCTCCCATCCTTTCCTTCTGTGCCGGTGAGGCTGCCACCGCCGCCAGCGGCGCCAGCTCGACCTGGGCGTTTCCGGTTCCGGGCGACCGACCCGCGGCCGGCCGCGGGGGGTGCTCGTGCCAGAGAGTATAGGGCTTGTGAAGAAAAGTGACAAGCTCTTTCTGAGGTCGGTCACGACCGCAGCCGAGGGCACCTTGGCGCCGGTCGGGGTCCGCTGCTCTCCGCGGCCTCGGAGCCGCTACTTGTCCTTGTCGTCGCCCCCGCCCGGACCGCCGAACTCGTACTTGATGAAGCGCTCGTAGCGGGGGTCCACGCCGGCTTCGGGACCGCCCACGATGGCCGGCGGCTCGGCATCGGTGAGGTAGACGTAGTCGGCGAGAAACTTGTGGTCGTGCTGGCAGAGCACCACGAAGCGGATGTCGTTCTTGTCCCGGTTTTCCGAGGACTTGCCGGGGTTCTCCTCGTCGATGCCGTCGAGGTCGTTGCCGTGGCCCTTGTTGGGGTCGCCGTCGAGCAGGTAGTGGTAGGGCCCCGGTTTGCGGCCGTTGAAGTGCGAGGCCCAGAACTCCGCCGGCTGCATGAAACGCTTGCCGTCGTTGCTGTCGGCCCAGATCGCGGCCTGGATGCCGCGCAGCTCGGCCATGCAGCGGGCGAGTCGGGCCCGCTCGACACCGTTCCGCCAGCTCGGGACGGCGATCGCCACCAGCAGCGCGATCAGAACGGCGGCCAGGGTCACCTCGGTGAGCGTGAATCCCCGCTCGACGCCGCCCGTGCCGGCCGGAGACGCCGGTGCCGCCCCGGTCTGCCGGCTTCGGACTGCCGTGCTGTCACCCTGACGCCTCATGCTCATCCTCCGGGATGCAGCCCGCCCGACCGCCGGGCGGCGACACGCTGGATTGTCGGCACACCGCACAGTTCTACGATAGGTACGGCCCGACCCCGGCGCAATCGCCCGAAATGACGATTTTTCTCATCAAAACGAATGAGTTCGGCCTGCGTTGTCCACCCTCGGCGTCCGCGACCCTTCGTTCGCCAGCAGATGCTGTGCTCCTCCGTCCGGGCTTGGAGACGGCCGAAGCGCACGGTTCTCGGCTCGACGAGCGATTCTGCTACGATGCACCCAGAGGCGCCGGCGTGCGAAACCCTTCGATCTCCCTCCTCGTCAGCGGAGGCTCGCGTGGTCATCCGCCGCTGCAGCGCCGGTCCGGCGGCCCGACCGCGTTCTCGGGGGCGCGCCCATGAATCGATGGACTCTCGCCTTCAGCTGCGGCGAGCTCGCGTCCACGGTCGAGATCGGGCCCGGCAGTCACCTCCTGGGTTCGGCCCCGAGCACCGACATCCGGGTCGCCCACCCCACGGTTTCGCGCCGCCATGCGAGGATCACCTGCGCCGCCGACGGCGTCACGGTCGAGGACCTCGGATCGACCAACGGGACCTTCGTCGGCGAGCAGCGCATCGACGCGCCGACGCGGCTTCCGGAGGCCGGCCGCTTCAGGGCGGGCTCGGTGGAGATTCGGCTGGTTCGGAGTGCGTCCCCACCCGGCGCCGTCGACCAGCGCCTCGGCGAATCCAGTTCCGGAGCCTCGATGCTCCTCGGCCCGGCCACCGTCGGCTTCCTGCGCGACGCCGGCGAGGAGGTCGCCTTTCTCGCCGGCGAGGTCGTGGTGCGCCGCGGCGAGCACCAGGACTTCTTCTACGTCGTGATCGAAGGCGAGGTCGAGCTGCTCCTGAACGAGGGCGAGGCGCGGCGGCGCCCGCTCGCCCGCCTCGGCGAGGGCGGCATCTTCGGCGCCGAGTCCGTCCTGGGCAAGGAGGGTGCCGCGATCGACGCCGTGGCGGCGACCGACGTCCGCCTGCTGCGCTACCCGGCATCCGCCCTGCCGACCGCGCTCCAGGAGTCGGCGTCCCTGCGGCGCAAGCTGCTCGGCGGGTTCGCCCGGAACCTCCACAAGACCACAGCCGACGCTCTCGACCTGCTGCACGGGGCCGAGGTCATCGCGCGCCTGGTGCAGGGCGACAGCGACCCCGACCGGCTGATCGCCGTGTCGCCACGCATGAAGGCCATCGCCAGAAGGCTCGACGAGCTCGCGGAGCAGGCGGCCCCGGTGCTGGTCGTCGGCGAGGATGGGACCGGCAAGACCCAGATCGCCCGCCTCATCCACGACGCCTCCACGCGGGCGGGCGGTCCGCTGATCGCGGTCAACTGCCAGGACCTGTCACCTGCCCGGGCGGCCGAGCTGATTCTCGGCGAGGACCTCGGCGGCCGCCTGCAGGTACGCGGGCACGCCAGCGGCGGGATCCACCTCGCTCATGCCGGCACCCTGGTGCTGCGCCGTGCCGATGCCCTCGAGCCTGCGGTCCAGCAGATGCTGGCGGCCTTCCTGCGAACCCACGCGCGCAGGCCGCCGGGCACCTTCCCGGACACTCGGATCATCCTCACCGCACGCGCGAGGGATGCTGTGGCCGACGCCCGCTCCGGCCTCATCCCCGCCCTCGCCGAGTGCTTCGGGGAGGTCCTCGACGTTCCGCCTCTCGCCTCGCGGCCGAAGGACATCCTGCCGCTGGCCGAGGAGTTTCTCGCCCGCCACTGCCCGTCGCCGCCGACGATCACCGAGGCTGCCCAGCACGCCCTGCTGTCGCTGCGCTACCAGCGGCGCAACGTCGCCGAGCTCCGCGAGACCGTCGAGCTCGCCGTGCGCCTCGCCGACGGTCCCGAGATCCGCCCGGAGCACATCTTCGGGGGCGTCGGCGAGGACGCCGCCCCGCCGGGCATGGACATCACGGGCACGCCGCTCCTGCAACGCCTGCTGCGGCGCCCGGCCCTCCCGCTCCTCCGCGGCCTCAGCCTCGCCGGCTTCGCGGCCGTGATCGTGCTCTGCCTGGCAGCGGCCGGCAGCACCGCCGGCCGCATCGCCAACGCCGCCATCTGGTCGCTGTGGGAGCCCGCCGTCTTCGCCCTCTTCTTCGTGATCGGCCCGGTGTGGTGCACGGTCTGCCCGCTCTCGACCGCGGCCCGTCTGGCCAAGCGGCTCGGCGCCTCCGAGCGCCCGCCGCCGCCCTTCCTCATCCGCCACGGCCCCTGGCTCGCGATCGTCGGCTTCGCGCTGATCGTCTGGGTCGAGCGGGTCTTCGACTCACCGTCCAACCCGCTCGCCTCGGGCCTGCTGCTGGCCTCCCTGCTCGCTGCCGCCGTCCTCGGCTCACTACTCTTCCGCCGCGAGGTGTGGTGCCGCCACCTCTGCCCCCTCGGCCGACTCGCGACCGCTCTCGCGCCCGCCGCGCCCATCCAGCTCACCGCCAAACCCAGGGTCTGCGCCTCGACCTGCAGCACCCACGCCTGCTACAAGGGCAGCCCCGGGATCTCCGGCTGCACGGTCTTCCACCACCCTCTCGAGGGCAAGCAGGCCTACCGCTGCAAGCTCTGCCTCGACTGCCTGCAGTCTTGCCCCCACCACTCCGCCAACCTTCAGGTCCGGGCGCCGCTGATCGCGCTCTGGCGCCTCGACGGGGCCGCCGCCGACCTGTCGATGTTCGCGAGCGCGGTGGCGCTGCTCGGGCTCGTTCTCGTCGCCTCCCGGAGCTTCGGGACCCTCGGCGACCCGCTCGCCTTCACGCTCTCCTGCGCCCTCGCCGTGGCGGCGGGGATCGCCCTCCACCTCGTCGTCGCGGCCGTCGCCGGCAGCGACCGCCGCCGCGCGCAGATGGTGCAGCTTGCCATGACGCTCATGATCCTGGCCTGGAGCGCGCTCATGACCAGCCAGCTCGCCAACATCCTGGTCCTCAACCAGGCCCGGATCACGCTGCCGGACCTCCCGTGGCTCCCCCAGTGGCTGCCGACCCAGCTCAGCCTGCTCCTGCTCCTCCAGGTCGGCCTCGTGCTCGCCGCCCTCGCGCTGGCCCTCTTCGCCCTCGGCCAGATCAGCTTCCAAGGCAGCAGCCTCACGACCCGGCTCGGGCGCCGTCTCGCGCCCCTCGTCCTGGTCGGCTACGCCGGCCTGGTTGTCGTGCTTCTGAGCAGCTGAGGGCGACCAACCCCAGCGGCCCGGCCGCGATGGCCGGGCGCTGGACGGCATGATCACCGGTCGCGGGACCTCGCGCCGCGAATTCCCTTGCTTTCCCGGGCGTCGCAGGCTACAGTGCCACCCAGGAAACGCGAATGCGACTCAAATGCGGCCATCCAAGGCGAACCAGGAAGGGTTTGAACCACATGCGGCTACAGAATCTCAGTCTAGTTCTTTTGCTCGGGGTCGTGCTCGTCCTCGCCCTGCCGGCAGCGGCCCAGCAGGCCAACCAGAACATCCCGGTGCTGCCGGTGGTCCCGAACGCGGGCGACCCGGACTGGTTTCTCAAGGGGGACGGCTACCTGCAGCGCCAGGTCGAGCCGACGATCGCGGTCTCGACGCGAAACCCCGACCACCTGCTCGCCTTCTTCAACGACTACCGGGCGGTCGACGTGCCCGACGACGAGGGCCTCGGCGAGGGCACCCAGGTTGCCGCGCTCGCGCTCGACACCGTGGACCTGATGATGGCGGGCCTGCTGCCCGGTCTCGGCGTGTCGCTGCCGCCGGCGCCGCCGATGGCGGCGGCAGAGGCCTGGGTGGGCGGCAGCCGGTCCTACGACGGCGGCCTGACCTGGGCGGGCATGTTCATGCCGGGCGCACCCTTCGACAACTCCCCGGCATCGCTGGCGTCGCCGGTCTGGGGCCTCGAGGCCGCCACCGACCCGGTGGCGGTGAGCGGGCCCTGCGGTTCCGTCTACGTGGTCTTCGTCGCCTTCACCCGCGGCGGCCAGAGCAAGCTGGCGGTCGCCCGCTTCCAGGATCTCAACAACTCCGAGGGCGGCGACACCTGGGTGTACCAGGGCACGACCGTGCTCGAGACCGGCAACAACGCCACCAACGGCTACTTCCTCGACAAACCGCACGTCAACCTCGACGTCTGGCGCGGCGCCGGCGCCGCCGATCAGTGCGCGCACCGCGTGTACGTCAGCTACAGCACCTTCAACGGCCTCTCGAAGGACGGCAAGGTCCAGAGCAAGCTCAACTTCGCGAAGTCGGAGGACGGCGGCCTCAGCTTTACGACCGCCAAGATCAACAAGAGCTGGGGCCAGAACCAGGGCTCCTTCATCGCCGTCGACCCGCGGCCGGGGACCCCGTCCAATCAGGGCGGGCCGGGAACCATCTACGTCGTATGGCGCCACTTCTTCGACCCCGACACCATCATCATGACCCGCAGCACCAACTTCGGGAGCACCTGGAGCAACCCGGTGTCGATCATCGGTTCGACGCCGATGGCGCCCTTCGACCAGCCGACCATCTCGACCGAGTTCGCGAACCCGGACGTCCTCAGCTTCCGCTCCAACGCCTTTCCGACCGCCGCCGTCACCGGCGACGGCACGGTCTTCGTCGCCTGGCAGGAGCGGGTGAACATCACGCCGGACACGACCGGCTTCGGACGCCCGCAGGCCGGCGGCTCGCCCCGCATCGTCGTGATGCGGTCGGGCAACGGCGGCGGCTCGTGGAGCGACGTCACCGGTGTCGCAGGGGTCCGCTCCGCGGTCGACTTCGGCGACCGCGACGGCGGCGCGGTGCCCGCGCCCGGCTTCGGCGCCCTGCCCGACCCGCGGCCGTCCGGGCCGCAGGTCATGCCGTGGTTGAGCTTCGGCGGCGGCCGCCTGGCCCTCGTCTACTACGAGTCGCGGGGCTTCCTCGGCGGCACCGACGGCATCGGCATCCAGCCCGCCGATCTCAGCCCGGGCACCGGCTTCATCAGCGGCATCGATCGCGTCGTCGACTTCCGCGCCGCGTTGCTGAACCCCTCCACCGGCCAGCTGCTCGGCACGACCCAGATCTCGCGCTACCCGATCAGCGCCGGCGCCGATTTCGGCGACGGCGTGGAGGACGTGGCCGACATCGCGCCGGCCCTGCCCGAGCTGTGCGCCGCGGGCGGCGCCCCCGAGTACTGCCAGCCGAGCCTCAACCTGATGAACAAGCCGCAGTCGGGCACCGGCGGGTCGCCCTTCATGGGCGACTACACCGGCGCCACGCCGGCGCTGCAGTTCGTTTACGACGAGAGCCTCCCCGGCTGGCGCTGGGCGACCGAGCCCGGGGACGTGCCGTCCCAGGCCTTCCACACCATCTTCGCCGACAACCGGAACCTGATCCCGCCGACCGACCCCGCGGGCTCGCAGGAGTGGCAGCGCTACCAGTTCTACGGACCGCCCGGCATCGGCGGCGCCTGCTACAACCCCGGCTCGCGCAACACCGACGTGCTGACCGCGCGGCTCGACGCCGAGCTCATCGTCTCGACGCCGACGACCTTCAAGCAGCTCGACGCCCGCCGCGGCTTCCCGATCCGGGTCCAGAACGGCACCGCGGGTACTCGCTTCTATCGGCTCAGCATCTCCCAGGGCTTCGAGCAGGCGTCCTTCAGCATCGACGAGTCGGCCGACATCGACAGCGGCGACATCGAGGTCTTCCCCTACTCCAGTGTGTCGCAGGTGGTCTACGTCGACGCCGGCGCCTCGGGGTCGATCCGGGTCGACGTGGTGGAGATTGATGCCATCGACGGCTTCCAGGCGCCCGGTGGCCAGGCCGGCTCGGTGGTCTTCAACCCCGACCCCGACAACCCCTCTGTCGACGGCCTCGGAACCGTCGAGACCCAGGACCCCTTCGTCCTGAACCCCTTCGTCCTCAACCCCTTCGTTCTGAACCCCTTCGTCCTCAACCAGGGCGCGGCCAACTTCTCGGTCAGCAACCCCTTCGTGCTCAATCCCTTCGTTCTGAACCCCTTCGTTCTGAACTCGAGCGTCTATGACGTCGTCGACACCACCTGGGAGGTGGGCCCGGGCAGTCTCACCAACACCGCCGGCAGCTACGTGCCGGTGGTCAACATCGACAACGCCGAGCAGTACGTGGGCAACTACGCCTTCCAGCTCATCGCGCCAACCCGGCCTGCGAGCTCGCCACCATCTCCCAGGACCAGGTGCTCTCGAACGTGGTGGCCAACCCCTTCGTGCTCAACCCGTTCGTCCTCAACCCCTTCGTCCTCAACCCGTTCGTTCTCAACGAGGGGGTCGAGAACCCCTTCGTCCTCAACCCATTCGTCTTGAACCCCTTCGTCCTCAACTCGACCTTCACCATGGCGCCGCCCGACGGCGAGGCTGCCAAGCGGGTGGCGGCCAAGGGCCTCGGCGTGGCCGACGACGGCACCCTGCGCGCGCCGCGCGCCGCCGACACCGTCAAGCTCACCCTCCGCGCCTACCGCCTCAAGGCCTTCTGCGGCGAGGCCGGCGCCGATCCGGACAACTGCATCCAGCCCGGCACCGACCTCGTCTACAACCCCTTCGCCGATCCGCCGAGCGCGGCGGTCGGCTCGCTGAGCTGCGTGCAGGCGAAGCTCGGCGAGGGCAGCGCGCAGGCGGCGGCCGAGTGCTTCGACTTCGTCGCGCCCGACCTGGTGCCGAGCTTCGACGAGGCACTGAACACGAACCTCACGGTCGATGCCGGCGGCAGCCTCGACTTCCCGGTCGGCGGCTGGACTCTCGTCAACCAGGGCACCGCCGACGCCACTGCCGAGAACCGCGAGCTGCGGCACGGCTTCTATCTGACCACCGAGGCGACCGTCGAGCTCGGTCTCGACGGCAATCCGACCAACGCCCGGTTCCTGGGCTCGGTCAGCTCCGTCCCGTCGACGCTGGCCGTCGGCGCCGAGCAGTTCTTCGGCGCGTCGAGCCTGACGATCCCGACCGAACTCGCCGAGGGTGACTACAACCTGATCCTCTACGTCGACGACTACGAGGAGGTCTCCGAGATCGACGAGGTCAACAACAAGATCACGGCGGTGGTGCCGATCTTCGTCGACGCCCCCAACACGCCGCCGACCGCCGCCGACCAGGCGGTCACGACCGCGGAGGACCTGCCGGTCGCGATCACGCTCACCGGAGGCGACGCGGACGGCGATCCCCTGACCTTCACGATCGTCAGCGGGCCCGCCAACGGCACGCTGTCGGGCGAGGCCCCGGCCCTCACCTACACCCCGAACCTCGACTTCAACGGCAGCGACAGCTTCAGCTTCGTGGTCGACGACGGCGAGTACGAGTCCGCGCCGGCGACGGTCACGATCACAGTCGCTGCGGTCAACGACCCGCCGGTGGTCCAGCCGGCCACCCTCCAGGTCAACGAGGACGGCTCCGCCACCGGCACTCTGAGCGTCAGCGACCCCGACGGCGACAGCACCTTCAGCTACGCCGTGTCCTCGCCGCCGAGCTTCGGCACCGCGGCCTTCGCCGACCCGGGCGTCGGCAGCTTCAGCTACACG
>JALOKS010000356.1 GCA_025456385.1 Thermoanaerobaculales bacterium
GCACCAAGAAGGCCGGCGACGTGCACGCCTTCTGGTCCACCAACGAGAAGGTCGCCTACGAGGAGGCGCTCGGCATGAGCTGGGCCGGCAAGCGGGCCCTGGTGTGCATGAAGCACGTCGGGCTCAACGTCGCCGCCGACGCCTTCATGAACTCGGCGGTCACCGGCACCAACGGAGGCCTCGTGCTCGCGGTCGCCGACGACCCGGGCATGCACTCGAGCCAGAACGAGCAGGACAGCCGCTACTTCGCGCAGTTCGCGCTCATCCCCTGCTTCGAGCCGCGCAACCAGCAGGAGTGCTACGACATGATGTTCGAGGCCTTCGACATGTCCGAGGAGCTGGCGCTCCCGATCATGGTCCGCCTCGTCACCCGTATCGCCCACAGCCGCTCCGGGGTCGTCGTCCGCGCCGCCCGGGCGCAGAACCCCCTGCGGCCGACGCGCGAGATCCGCAAGTGGACCCTGCTGCCGGCCAACGCGCGGGTCCAGTACAGGCACCTCACCGACAAGCAGCCGGAGCTGCTGCGCCGGGCCGAGGCGAGCGCCCACAACGAGCTCGTGCTCGCCGGCCGCTCGGGGGTCATCACCTGCGGCATCGCCGACAACTACCTGCGCGAGAACCTCGCGCCGGACCACGGGCTGTCGGTGCTCTCGATCCGCCAGTACCCGATGCCCGCCGGGAAGATCCGCGAGCTGGTCGCCCACGTCGACGAGCTGCTGGTTCTCGAGGACGGCTACCCCCTGGTCGAGAGCACCCTGCGGGGCCTCTTCGGCCTCGAGGGCGTGCGGGTCAAGGGCAGGCTCACGGGCGAGGTCCCGCGCACCGGCGAGCTCACCCCCGACATCGTGCGCGAGGCGCTCGGCCTGCCGACGCCCGCTGCGGCCCACGCGCCCGAGCTCGAGATCGCCAACCGGCCGCCGGCCCTGTGCAAGGGCTGCCCGCACACCGACTCCTTCCGCGCCCTCAACGAGGCCCTGAGCGGCTTCGACAACCCCCAGGTCTTCTCCGACATCGGCTGCTACACCCTCGCCGCGCTGCCGCCGCTGGAGGCGATCCACAGCTGCGTCGCGATGGGCGCCTCGATCGGCATGGCCGCCGGCGCCGCGCACGCCGGCTACGCGCCCGCGGTGGCCGCGATCGGCGACAGCACCTTCTCGCACGGCGGCATCACCCCCCTGCTCTCGGCCGTCCAGCAGCACGTCAACCTCAAGGTGCTGGTGCTCGACAACAGCACCGTCGGCATGACCGGCACCCAGCGCTCGATGTCCACCGGCGAGACCCTCGACCAGATCATCCTCGGCACCGGCATCGCCCAGGAGCACTTCCGCGTCATCGAGCCGACGCCGAAGAACCACGAGCAGAACGTCGCCGTGATCCGCGACGAGCTGGCCTACGAGGGCCCGAGCGTGATCGTCGCCCGGCGCACCTGCCTCGAGGCCCTCAAGGGCCGGGCGGAGTGAGGAGGGGGCGGTGGAGAAGAACATCATCCTCGCCGGCGTCGGCGGCCAGGGCATCCTCTCGATCGCCTTCGTGATCGACAACGCCGCCCTCGACGCCGGCTACCACTTCAAGCAGGCCGAGGTGCACGGTATGGCCCAGCGCGGCGGCGCCGTGCAGTCGCACCTGCGCTACGGCGACGCGGCCATCCACTCCGACATCATCCCGGTCGGCCGCGCGGACATGGTGCTCTCGGTCGAGCCCCTCGAGGTGCTGCGCTACTGGCACTACCTGCAGCCGGACGGCTGGGTCGTCACCAGCGTCACGCCCTACGTCAACATCCCCGACTACCCGGAGCACGAGGAGCTGCTGACTCGGCTCGCGGGCTTCGCCAACATCGTCATGGTCGACACCGCCCAGCTCGCCCGGGCCGCCGGCAACCTCAAGGCCCAGAACATGGCCGCGGTGGGCGCCGCCTCGCCGCTGCTCGACTTCGCCGAGGAGCGGCTGCAGGCCTTCGTCGAGCTGCTCTTCGCCCGCAAGGGCGAGAAGATCGTCGCCGTCAACCAGCGCGCCTTCCGCTACGGGCGCGCGGCCGGCCTCTTCTTCCGCGGTCTCGTCGATGCCGGGATGAGCCGGCTGGCGGCGATCAGGCTCGGCGCCAAGCTCGACCCGGAGACCTGCGACCCCGCGCTGGCGGCCGCCTGGGCCGAGGCGATCGGCAACGATGAGCGCAAGCTCGCCGCGGTGCTGGCCGAAAAGGACATGGTCGCGGCCGACCGCGCCGCGGCCTACGCCTGAGATCGTCCGCGGCCGCCGCCCGGAGGTCAGGAGAGCAGGACATGGCAGCCATCGACAGCGCCCGCATCCACGACATCCTCGCCGCCGCCCACGCCGAGGGGCGTTCGAGCCTCTTCGAGCACGAGTGCTACCGCCTCCTGGAGGCGACCGGCGCCGAGGCGGCGCCGGTGAGCCGGCTGATCCCGATCGGCGAGCGTCCGCGCGCCTCCAACCTCGAGCATCTCCGGGGCGAGAAGGTGGTGCTCAAGGTGGTGTCGCCGGACATCACCCACAAGACCGAGGCGCGCGGGGTCCGCATCGTGGCGCGCGAGATCGGCGCGGTGGAGGCGGCCTTCGACCTCATGCTGCGCGAGGTGCCCGAGGCCTACGCCGCCTACCTCGAGCGGCACGCGGGCGAGATGCCCGACGCCCTCGCCGGCCGCCGCGGGCGGAGCCTCGAGCAGCGGCTCGCCGACCGCATGGTCGGCATCCTGCTCTGCAGCTTCATGCCGCCGGACGCGCAGGGCTTCGCCACCGAGCTCTTCGTCGGCATCCGCCAGACGGCCGAGTTCGGGCCGATCATCTCGGCCGGCCTCGGCGGCGTCGAGATGGAGCTGCTCGCGCGGCAGACCCGCAAGGGCGCGGCGGTCGTGATCGCACCCACGGGCACGGTGGACGGCGGCCAGCTCTTCCGGCTCTTCACCGGAACCCTGAGCTACGAGCGCCTGTCGGGCGCGATGCGCGGCTCGCGCCGCCTGCTCGAGGACGCGATCCTCGTCGAGTGCTTCCAGGCCTTCATCGACCTCGCCAACCACTTCTCCGCCGTCAACCCCGGGGCCGCGTTCCACATCGAGGAGCTCGAGGTCAACCCCTTCTCGAGCTCCGGCGGCCGGCTGGCGCCGCTCGACGGCGATCGACCGCATCGGCCGCCTCCTCAAGCCGCGCACCGCCGCCGTGATCGGCGCCTCCGAGCGGTCCCGCAACATGGGCCGCATCATCCTCGACAACATCTGCGCCGCCGGCTTCGACCGCGACGCGCTGCGGGTGATCCACCCCACGGCGGCGGAGATCGGCGGCGTCGCCTGCGTGCCGAGCATCGCCGATCTCCCGCACAAGGTCGATCTCCTGGTGGTCGCGGTCAACGCCGAGCAGGTGCCGGCGGTCGCCGAGGCGGTGATCGACCACGACAAGGCCGAG
>JALOKS010000357.1 GCA_025456385.1 Thermoanaerobaculales bacterium
GTGGTCCGGGACCTCAGCTTCTTCGTCCCCGAGGGGCAGGTCCTCGGCTTTCTCGGGCCCAACGGCGCCGGCAAGACCACCGTGATGCGGATGCTGACCGCCTTCCTGCCGCCGACCACCGGCCGCGTGGTGGTGGCGGGCGTCGACCTCGACCAGGACCCCGTCGGCCTGCGGCGCAACGTCGGCTACCTGCCGGAGAACGTGCCGCTGTACCCGGAGCTGCGGGTCGAGGAGTACCTGCGCTTCCGCGCCGACGTCGAGGGGGTGCCGCGCGCCGAGGTGGCGGCCCGGGTCGACGACGTGATCGCCCGCTGCCTGATCGCCGACGTCCGCCGGCAGGTGGTCGGCACCCTCTCCAAGGGTTACCGCCAGCGGGTCGGCCTCGCCGGCGCTCTGATCCACCGCCCCAAGGTGCTGATTCTCGACGAGCCGACGGTGGGCCTCGACCCCAACCAGATCATCAAGGTCCGCGAGCTCATCACCGAGCTCGGCCGCGAGCACACCGTGCTGCTGTCGACCCACATCCTGCCCGAGGTGGAGCAGGTCTGCGAGCGCGTGTTCATCATCGACCGCGGCCGGATCGTGGCCGACGGCGCGCCGGACGCCCTGCGCTCGCGCCTGGTCGGCAACCCGAGCCTGGCGGTGGAGCTCGCCGGCGGTGGCGAGGCGGCCGCGGCGGCGCTCGCCGCGCTGCCCGGCGTCGTCGGCGTCGAGGCGAAGGGCGAGGGCCGCTTCCACCTCGAGCACGGGGCGGGCTCCGACCCGCGCGAGGCGGTCTTCCGGCTCGCGGTCGAGCGCGGCTGGGTCCTCTTGGAGATGAGCCCGCAGCGGGCGACCCTGGAGGACGTCTTCGTTCGGCTCACGACGCACGAGGACACGGTGGCCGGGCAGGAGCTGGAGGTGCGCCATGCGTAAGACCTGGGCGATCATCCGGCGCGAGCTCATCGCCTACTTCTCGTCGCCGCTCGCCTACATCGTCATGACCGCGTTCCTGTTGATGCAGGGCTACATCTTCTACCTGATCGTGTCCTTCCTCAACAACCCGCAGACGCCGGCGATGACGCCGCTGCGGCTGTTCTTCGGCGGCACGATCTTCTTCTGGCTGTTCCTGCTCTTCGTGGTGCCGGTGATCACCATGCGCCTGATCGCGGAGGAGCGGCGCTCGGGGACGATCGAGGTGCTGCTCACCTCGCCGGTCACCGAGGCCCAGGTCGTGGTCGGCAAGTTCCTTGCCGCCATGATCTTCTATGTCGCCCTGTGGCTGCCGACCGTGCTCTACGTGGT
This sequence comes from Thermoanaerobaculales bacterium, assembly GCA_025456385.1. Taxonomy (GTDB): domain Bacteria; phylum Acidobacteriota; class Thermoanaerobaculia; order Thermoanaerobaculales; family Sulfomarinibacteraceae; genus Sulfomarinibacter. Next base: position 1,285 of record JALOKS010000357.1, read on the forward strand.
GATCCTCGATCGCAGCTCGGAGATCGACCTCGGCCCTGTGGCCGCAGGCTACCTCGGCGTTCTGCTGCTCGGCTTCATGTTCCTCGCCGTCGGCACCCTCGCCTCGACCCTGAGCACCAACCAGCTGATCGCCGCCATCATCGCCTTCGCAGCGATGGTGCTGCTGTTCTCGATCGGCCTCGTCGAGCAGCTCATGACCTCCTCGTCGGTGCTGCGGGACGCCCTCGCCCACATGAACCTGTGGACCCAGATGGACGACTTCGCCAAGGGCATCGTCGACACCCGGCACGTGGTCTACCAGCTCTCGATGGGCGTCCTCTTCCTGTTTCTCGCCGCCAAGTCCCTCGAAGTGAAGAAGTGGAGGTGAGAGCATGAGGCAGCACGCACTCCGCTACACGGTCTCCGGCATCATCGCCGTCGTGCTCGTCGCCGCGCTCGTCGTCATGGCCAACTGGCTCGCGGCCCGGCGGTGGGCCCGCGCGGACCTCACCTCGACCAAGATCTACACCCTGTCCGAGAAGACCGAGAACATCCTCGCCGACCTCACGGAGGAGGTCCGGGTGGTGGTCTTCATGACGCCTGCGACCTCCATGTACGACCAGGTCCACGAGCTCCTGCAGCGCTACCAGGCCGCGTCGAGCAGGCTCCAGGTCGAGTTCATCGACCCGGACCGCGAGCCGCTGCGGACGAAGCAGCTCGCCGAGCAGTTCGGGGTCCAGGTGGCGAACACCGTGGTTTTCGCGCTCGGTGAGCGGACCAAGTACGTCACCGCCGAGCAGATGGCCGAGATGGACTACTCGGGCATGCAGGTCGGCCAGGGCCCCACCGTGCGCGCCTTCAAGGGGGAGGAGCAGTTCACCTCGGCGATCCTGTCGCTGGTCGCGCCGGAGGTGCCCAAGGTCTACTTCGTCACCGGCCACGGCGAGGCCGCGGTGGCCGCCGGTGCCGGCGCCGACCGCAGCGTGTCGCTGCTCGCCGAGGCGTTGAAGCGCGAGAACATGGAGGCCGCCGACACCACCCTGCTCTCGGGCGAGGTGCCGCTCGACGCCGACATCCTCGCCATCGCCGGGCCGACCCGCGCCTTCACCGAGCCTGAGATCGCCGCCATCGACGCCTTCCTCGACGGCGGCGGCCGCCTGCTGGTGGCCCTCGACCCGCTGATCGAGCCCACCGGGACGATGCGCCCGACGCGGCTCGAGGGCCTGCTCGCCGCGCGCGGCGTGACCGTGCACGACGACCTGGTGGTCGATCCCTCCCGCCGGCTTCCCTTCTACGACCTGTCGGCCGTCTACCTGCAGGACTTCCCCTCCCATCCCGCCACCGAGGGCCTCGAGGGCTTCGCGGTGCTGTTCACCGTCGCCCGCTCCCTGGCGCCTGCCGGCGAGGGGGCGCAGCCGCTCGTGCGCACCTCGGACCAGGGCTGGGGAGAGACCGACCTCGGCATGCTGCTGCGCGGCGAGCCGGTTGCGCTCGACGACAGCGACGTGCCCGGACCGGCGGTGGTCGCGGTGGCGGTGGAGAAGCCGCCCGAGGCGGAGACCGGGGAGGCGGCCGCAGGGGATGACGCCGCGGGCGGCGGCGCCCGCCTGGTGGTCTTCGGCGACTCCGACTTCCTCACCGACATCGATCTCGCCAACGCCGGCAACTCGGTGCTCGCGCTCAACGCCTTCAACTGGCTGGGAGCGCGCGAGGCGCTGCTCGGCATCCCGCCGCGCGAGGTCGAGCAGGTGAGCCTGTTCCTCGACCAGCAGCAGCTGCGCACCATCCTGCTGCTGGTGCTGGTGGTGATGCCGGGCGCCGCGATCCTCGCGGGAGTCCTGGTGTGGAGGAAGCGGCGACACTCCCGGCTCTCGATGGGGTGCGCGGTTGGGTGGTCAGCATTCCGAATTCCGAATTCCGGATTCCGAATTCGGGACTGGGGTGAGAGCGATGAAGCCGAAGAACCTCATTCTTCTTGCTGCGGTTGTGCTCGCCGTCGCCGCGTACGTCTTTTTCTTCGAGCGCCACCGCCCGAGCTCGGAGGACGCGCGCCGGGAGGCGGACCAGGTCCTGCCCGGGCTCGAGCGCGACCGCGTCACCGGTCTGCGCATCGAGCGCGAC
>JALOKS010000358.1 GCA_025456385.1 Thermoanaerobaculales bacterium
CGGCCACGACCAGGTCGAAGCCGTCGACCGTGCTGCGGATCGCCTCGGCGTCGGCGAGGGTGAGCCCCATCCGGGCGCGCTCGCGGGCGGACAGCTCGAGCTTCGCCGGCGGCTGGTTGTAGACGCCCATCAGCCGGGTGCCGCCCGACTCCCGGAAGTACTGGTCGCGGCGCGCATCCATGCTCGCGGTCATGCCGAGCGTCGCCACCACCGACGCCACCCCGAGAATGACGCCGAGGGTCTGCAGCACCGTGCGGCCGATGTGCTCGCGGATCTCGACGAAGCCCTCGCGGATGAACTGCGCCGGGTTCATGCCGCCGCCCGCTTCTCCTCGCTCAGAATGCGACCGTCGACGATGCGGATCGTCCGCCGCGCACGGGCGGCGATCGACGGATCGTGCGTGACCATGATCAAGGTCTGGCCGCCGGCCCGCAGCTCGTCGAAGAGCTCGAGAATCTCGCTCCCGGTCTGCTGGTCGAGGTTGCCGGTCGGCTCGTCGGCCATGATGACCGAGGGCCGGCCGACCAGGGCGCGCGCGATCGCCCCGCGCTGCCGCTGCCCGCCCGAGAGCTCGTTGGGCCGGTGGCGGGCGCGGTCGGCGAGGCCGACCTTCGCCAGCGCCGCCATGGCAAGGTCCTGACGCTCGCGGCGGCCGACTCCCCCGTAGAGCAGCGGCAGCTCGACGTTGCGCAGCAGGCTCGCCCGCGGCAGCAGGTTGAAGTTCTGGAAGATGAAGCCGATCTTGCGGTTGCGCAGGTGGGCCAGCTTGCGTCGCGAGAAGCCGGCGACCTCCTCGCCGTCGAGGCGGTAGGAGCCCGAGCTCGGCGAGTCGAGCAGGCCGAGGATGTGCATGAGCGTCGACTTGCCCGAGCCCGAGGGCCCCATCACCGCCACGTAGTCTCCGATCCCGATCTCGAGGTCGACGCCCTTGAGCGCCTGCACCTGGAGCTCACCTTCGCCGTAGACCTTGGTGATGCCGGCAAGCTGCATGAGCGGCATCATGACGAGCTCTTCTCCTCGGGCTTCGACGGATCGGCGAGCGCGACCTTGTCGCCCTCGGCGAGGCCGTCGACGACCTCCACCTGGGTGGTCGAGGCGATGCCGGTCATGATCTTTCGCTCCTCGAACCAGCGCCGCCACTGCTGGCGCGGGTCCTCGCGCCACGCGTCTCCGGCTGCGGGTCCGCTCGCCGCCGCCTCCTCGCCGCCGTCGGCCGCGTCGGCCGCGGGCTCCTCCTTCGGCAAGGGCGTGTCGCGGAGGACGTACACGACCTCCTCTTCGCCGCGGATGAACACCGACTCCACAGGCACCGCGAGCACCCGCTCGCGGGTTTCGCCGCGGATCTCGATGTTGGCGGTCATACCGGTCCGCAGCTCGCGTCCGAGCTCGTCGAGGGCGATCTCGACGTCAAAGACCTTGACCTGCTCCTCGAGCCGCGCCGCGGGCGCGATCCGGCTGATGGCGCCGGCGAACAGCACCCGCGGGAAGGCGTCGAGAGTGACCCGCGTCTCCTGCCCGAGGTGGATCTTGCCGATATCGACCTCGTTGACTCCGACCTTGACCAGCATGGTGTCCAGGTCGGCGACCGTCGCGATCACCGTCCCGGCGTTGAACGAGCCCGAACCGGTGACGGTCTCGCCCAGCTCCACCGGCCGCTCGATCACCACGCCGCCCATCGGCGAGACGATGTTCACAACCTGGCGCGGGTTGTCGCCGACCGGGATGCCGGAGGCCTCGACCAGACCGATCTTCGCCCGCGCTTCCTCGGACGCCTGCACGGCCTGGCGGTAGCGGGTCTCCGCGGCGCGGTTGACCTCGACCGAGATGAGGCCGCTCTCGAAGAGCTGGCGCTTGGCCTCGTAGTCCTCCCTCGCGTCCTCGAGGTCGATCGCCGCCGACTCGCCCTGGTTGCGAACCGACAGCAGGTTCTGGGCCTGGTTGACGTCGGGCTCGATGCGCGCGATCAGCTGACCCTTGACCACGAGGTCGCCGGCGCGGATCGGCAGTTCCACGACCCGGCCCGAGAGGTTGGACTTGATCTCCACCTTGACCTCGGGCTCGACCGTGCCGACCTCCCGCACCACCACCTGCACGTCATCGATTCCGGCCGCCAGGGTCGGCACGTCGGGGCCCTTCTCCTCCTTGCCGTTGCCGCCGCCGCGGCTCTTCGCCGCGAAAGCGCCGCCTGCCACGGCGACCATCGCCAGGACGGCCACGATCCACCAGACTCTCTTCCTGCGGGCCATACGTCCTCCCCTCAAGCTTGACGGCGCGTTCCACCGATACTTACGTGGGCGGCAGGGAGAATGTTCGCCGACTCGAATATTTGGGCGCCGGTTATGCGAGCCCGGCGCCCAAAATTCGAGAGAAGGTAGAATGCTGGCCACGACAACGGAGGAGGAGTCATGCGCGAGCTGCTGAGCCCGGAGAACATCGAGTACCTGGAGCGGGCCCGCGAGGTGGCCGAGAAGCACGTGCGGCCGCGCGCGGCCGAGCTCGACCGCACCGGCGAGTACGGCTGGGACATCCTCGAGGCCCTCAAGGCCGCGAAACTCACGGGCGCCTGGATCCCGAAGGAGTACGGCGGCCAGGACTGCGGGGTCCTCAACCTCTGCCTGATCGTCGAGCAGCTGGCGCGCGCCTGCGGCGGCGTCGGCGTCGCCTACGCGGTCAACGCCCTCGGCTCCTTCCCGATCATCCTCGGCGGCACCGAGGAGCAGAAGCGGAAGTACCTGCCGGCGATCGCGGCGGGCGAGAGCCTGATCGCCTTCGGGCTGTCCGAGAAGGCCTCGGGTTCGGACGCCGGCAGCCTCCGCACCACTGCGATCCGTGACGGCGAGGACTACGTCATCAACGGCCACAAGAAGTGGAACACCAACGGCGGCGTCGCCTCGGTGTTCACTGTTTTCGCCCTCACCGAGCCCGACAAAGGGATGCGCGGGATCTCAGCCTTCATCGTCGAGCGCGACACCCCCGGCTTCAGCGTCGGCAAGCGCGAGGACACGATGGGGATCCGCACGGTCTCGGTCAACGAGCTCGACTTCGTCAGCTGCCGGGTCCCCGCCTCGCAGCTTCTCGGGGGCCGCGAGGGCTCGGGCTTCAAGAACGCCATGATGACCCTC
>JALOKS010000359.1 GCA_025456385.1 Thermoanaerobaculales bacterium
GATGAGCATCAGCGGCGCCCGCTGCCGGTCGGCGATGACCGCGAAGTGGCCGAAGTCCCTGACCCGCTCGGCGTGCTCGAAGACCTTGCCGCCGTTCGCTGCGGCCTTGGTCAGGGCGGCCTCGATGTCGGGCACGACGAGGCCGACGAGCCAGAACGATCCCTCGATGGCCTCCTTGGCGTTCTGGAGCGGGCTGATGCCGGCGACCATGCGGCCGTGGTGGCGGACGGCGTAGCCGCCGTCCGGCGCGCGCTCGGTCTCCCAGCCGAAGAGCCCGCTGTAGAACGCGCTCGCGGCGTCGGCGTCGTCGCTGATGAGAACCGCGCCGAGAAAGGCGCCGGGCTCCGGTGCCTGGGCGGAGGCCGACCGAGCCGCGAACGCGGCAAGGGCCGCGAGGGCGACGGCAGCCGCGATTCGGACCCGCGACCGAGAATTTCGCTGGTGCATCAGAGCTTCCTTTCGTCCCTCGGCCGGTGCGCGGTGCCGCCCGGGCCGGAGATGTCGGCAGTGTCCGCGGCGGCGCGGCTCATCCGGCGGCGGCCGGGGGTGGTGCGGCCCCCCGCTCCGTCAGCATCTGGGTCGGAACCACGAGGCCGCCCGAGATCACGAGCTTGACGCCCTCCTCGACGCTCATGTCGACGGTCGTCAGGTCCGCCTGTTTGACCGCCACCAGGAAGCCCGAGGTCGGGTTCGGGGTCGTCGGCACGAAGACCAGGGCCATCGGCTCGGCGCCGAAGCCGTTCGGACCGCGGAGGTCGCGGGTGACGAAGCCCATCGAGCGTACGTTCTGGTTGGGGAAGGGGAGGAGCACCACGCGCCGGAACTCGGCCGCGTCGTGGAGCTGGATCGCCTCGGTGATCTGCCGGGCCCCCTGGTAGATCGGGCTCAGCAGCGGCAGGCCGGTGATCCGCTTCTCGAAGTACGAGAACAGCCGCGCGCCGAAGACGTTGGTGGCCGCGACGCCGAGCAGGAAGAGGAAAAGGAGCGACACCACCATGCCGACGCCGACGAGCGGCCCGCCGAAGTAGCGCTCGGCGATGGGTCGAAACCAGCGGTCCATGAGGCCGAAGATGAAGCGCGCGAAGAAGATGGTCACCACCAGCGGGAAGGCGACCATGAAGCCGACCAGCAGCCGGGTGCGGATCCAGCGCCAGAGGCTGCGCCGGTTCTCGCCGCGGCGGGTGAGATCGGACAGGCGGCGGAAGAACCCGCTTTCGTGAACCTCGGGCTGCTGCTCCATGGCGGTTCATTGTACCCCGGCGGCGGCGCCGCCTATGTCGCGCCTTGCCACCAACTTGGCCCGCTCCCACCGGCGCGCTATGATGAGCGGCCGGAGGATCGATGGCCAGAGACTCGCTGATGATCATCGGCGGCCAGTGGGGCGACGAGGGCAAGGGCAAGGTCGTCGACCTGCTGTCGGCAGGCTTTGCCGCCGTGGTCCGCTACAACGGCGGCAACAACGCCGGGCACACGGTGCGCTACGCCGACCGCCGCTTCGCGCTGCACCTGGTGCCTTCGGGCATCATCCACGACGGCGTCACCTGCTACCTCGCCTCCGGCATGGTCGTCGACCCCAGCGGGCTGGTGGCCGAGATGGACACGCTGATGGCCGAAGGCGTCGCCATCGACGGCCGCATCGTCCTCTCGCCGCGCGCCACCCTCATCCTGCCGACCCACCGCGCCCTCGACGGCGCCCGCGAGGGCACGCTCGGTTCGGGCAAGATCGGCACCACCGGCCGCGGCATCGGCCCCGCCTACCAGGACCGCGCCCAGCGCCGCGGCCTGCGCGCCCACGTCCTCGCCGATCCGCAGCTGCGCGCGCGCGCGCTCGCGCTGATGCAGCAGCACAACCGCGAGCTCGAGCTGCTCTTCGATGCCGCGCCGGTCGACCTCGACGACGCCCTCGCCGAGCTCGAGGGGGCGGCCGCGCGCCTGGCGCCGACCCTCGGCGAGGTCGGGCCGGCCCTGCGCCGCCACCGCGCCGCGGGCGAGGCGGTGCTCTTCGAGGGCGCCCAGGGCGTCATGCTCGACCTCGCCTGGGGCACGTACCCCTACGTGACCTCGTCCTCCTCCCTGCCCGGCTTCGCCGCCGCCTCCTGCGGCATCGGGCCGAAGCTGCTCGGCCCGGTGATCGGGGTCATGAAGGCCTACGCGACCCGCGTCGGCGGCGGCCCCTTTCCCTCCGAGCTCGAGGACGAGGTCGGCGTCCGCCTGCGCGAGCGCGGCGCGGAGTACGGCACCACCACCGGCCGGCCGCGCCGCTGCGGCTGGTTCGACGCGGTGGCCGCGCGCTTCGCGGTCGAGGTCGCGGGCATCGACGCCGTCGCCCTGACCAAGCTCGACGTCCTCGACGGCCTCGAGACCATCCGCGTGGCGACCGCCTACCGCCTGCCCGACGGCACGACCATCGACACCTTTCCGGCCGACGCCGAGCTCGCCGAGCAGGCCGAGCCGGTGCTCACCGAGCTCGAAGGCTGGAGCGCTCCGACCGCGGGCGTGGTGCGTGAAGCCGAGCTGCCCCCTGCGGCCGCGGCCTACCTCCGCTTTCTCGAGGAGACACTCGGCCTGCCGATCGTCATCCTCTCCACCGGGCCGCGCCGCGAGGAGACCCTCATCCGCGGCGACTCCGCCCTCGCCCGTGAGCTGCGCGCCCTCATCGCCGGTGACGCTCCCCCTGCAGCCTTGTGATTCGCCCGCCGCGGCGCTATTTTTCTCGTCGAGCGTGGGCCGTTAGCTCAGCTGGTAGAGCATCGGACTTTTAATCCGGTGGTCGGCGGTTCGAGTCCGCCACGGCCCACTTTGTCTCAGCTCGAGGGGGAGCGTGATACCGTTGGCGGGGCGGTGGCAGCCGGGACCTTCCGGTCCGCGCCGCCTGCATTCAGGAGCGGTGAAAGCATCGAACCCGGTCCGCACACGGCGCGCCAGCGTCGTGCGTGGCCTGAGGTCATTTTCGACAGGGAGGAGTGCGATGTTCTTGAAGCAGAGCGCGATGACGGTACTGATCGGGCTGGCCTGGGCCGCGGCAGCCGCCGCAGCGCCCATCACCTACATCTACACCGGTACCGGCAGCGGTTCGATCGGAGGAACGCCCTTCACGGATGCGGCCTTCACGAT
>JALOKS010000360.1 GCA_025456385.1 Thermoanaerobaculales bacterium
ACCATCGTCGTCCAGGTCAACGGCAAGCGGCGCGGCGAGCTGCAGGTCGCTCCGGGGACGCGGGATGAGGAGATCCGACGCCTCGCGCTCGCCTCGGAGGGCGCGCAGCGCACTCTCGCGGGCAAGGAGCCGCGGAAGGTCATCGTGGTGCCGGGGAGGCTGGTCAACATCGTCGTGTGAACGTTCAAACCTTGAACGTTCGCGCGTTCCCGGCCGCTCACCCGGTCGGCGGGCCGGCTTTCGTGCGTCCGACGTCTGAGGGTTCTGGCGGCCCGCCTTCCAGGGGCTCCCAGCGCTCGACCGAGGTGGCGATGAAGCTCTGGCGGGAGCTGCGCCGCCAGTGCCGGCGGAGGAACGCGCGGGTCGGCCGCGCGGCGGTCTCGTCGCGCGCCACCAGCAGCCACACCGCCGGCCGGGCGACCCGGCCGCCGACGACCGTGCTCAGGCCCTCCGGCTCCGCATCCAGGAGCACGACCGGGGACCCGAGCTGGTCGAAGTAGAACTGAAAGCCCTGCGCCGGCTGGCCGACGCAGAGGTCGCGGGTGGGCGCGAAGCGCGGGTCGTCGAGCACCGCCCGCACCGCCTCGCGCCACTGCTCCTTGCGCTGAACGGTGTAGTAGCCGCCCGCCGCGAGCTGCGCCGCGGACAGCGCGAGCAGCCCGAGCAGCACGGTCCACCGCAACGGTGCCCATCGCAGACGGGCGACGGCGAGCGCGACCAGCAGCAGCACCACCGGCAGCGCGAAGATGGTCAGCTTGGGAACCAGCATCGGCACCACGAAGATCGACCGCAGGTAGGCGGCGAGCAGGGAGACAGCCGCCGCGGCGGCGAGCAGGGCGGCGGCTCGAGTCGCGGACAGGTCGCCCCCGACCGCGATGGGCGGCCTGCGGCCGCGCAGGAGCAGCGGCAGCGCGAGCAGCAGGGCCGCCGCCGCGAGGCCGAGCGCGAGGCTGCCACCGAAGTACTCCGGGAAGTACTCGAGCAGGAAGCCGGGTCGGGGCGGCGCGGCCCAGGACTCGCGCAGGCCGGCGACCCTCAACAGCGGCTGCAGCCACGGCAGCATGCTCAGCCCCGCCGCCGCGCAGCCCCCGAGGAGCCAGGCCAGGCGGCGCCGGCCCTCGCGGCCCGCACCGAGGACGACGAGCGCCGCCGCCAGCTGGCCGAGAGCCATCACGAGACCGTAGTAGTGGACCTGCATGGCCGCCGCGGTCGCGACCGCGTAGGCCGCGGCCGACCGCCAGCCCGGGCGGGCGGCGACGGCCAGGAAGCCGCCGTAGGACGCCGCGGCGGCGAGGAACAGCAGGGTGTACCCGCGCGCCTCCTGCGAGTAGGCGATGTGGAAGGCGTTGACGGCGGTCAGAAGCCCCGCGATCCAGCCGGTGGGGGGGTCGAAGCCGGCCCGGCCGAGCCCCACCATCGCCGCCACCCCGAGGACCCCGAAGAGCACCGACAGGGTCCGTGCGGCGCGGTCGGTGTCGCCGAAGACGCCGAGCCAGCCGTGCAGCAGCAGGGGGTAGGCGGGCGGGTGGACGTCCTCGGCGACCACGGCCAGGACCTCGCGGATCCCGAGCTCGGAGCGGGAGAACACGGCGGAGAACAGCTCGTCGAGCCACAGGCTCTGGAGGTCGAGGCGGTAGCAGCGCAGCCCTGCCGCCACCGCGAGCAGCGCGAGCAGGGCGAGAGCGCGGAGCAGGGCGGCGCGGCGGACCACCGCCGTCACCCCCGGCCGCGGTCGGTCGCTGCGGCGGGCGCCACCGGCAGCTCGAGCACGACCTCGAGGCCCCCCTCGGGGTGGTTGCGGGCGGTCACCCCGCCGCCGTGGAGCTCGACCGCCCGCCGCGTGATGGCGAGGCCGAGGCCGGCGCCGCCGCTCGCGCGCTCGCGCGCCTCCGCCACCCGCGCGAAGGGCTCGAAGAGAGAGCCCAGGTGCTCGGCGGGCACGCCGGAACCGCAGTCGCGGACCCGCACCGTGGCGACCTTGTCGGCGAGCGTGAGGTCGACCTCGATCGCGGTGCCGCGCGGTGCGAAGCGGATGGCGTTGCGCAGCACGTTGTCGAAGGCGCTGCGGAGAAGCCCGGGCCGGCCCCGCAGGCGCACCGCCGAGGTCGCCCCGAGGCGGACCTCGACTCCTGCGGCGCCGGCCTCGAAGGACGCGTCGTCCACCACGCCGTCGAGCAGGGCGCCGAGATCGAGGTCCTCCGGCTCCCCGGCCGGCTGGCCCGCTGCCAGGCGTTCGAGGAGCAGCAGCTGGCCGATGAGCTCGTCCATCCTGCCGGCCTCGCGCTCCATGCGGTCAAGGGGGCCCGCAGCCTCGGTCCCGGCGCGGCCCCGCGCCAGCTCGAGCGCCACCCGCAGCCGGGCGAGCGGCGAACGCAGCTCGTGCGAGACGTCCCGGAGCAGGCGCCGCTGCGAGCCGAGCAGCGCCTCCAGGCGCTCGGCCATGGCATCGAAGTCCCGGGCCAGCTCGCCGATCTCGTCGCGACGGCGCACCACCCGTCCGCCGACCCGCGCCGCGAGGTCGCCGTCGCGCAGCCGCTGCGCGGCCCCGCGCAGAGCCCGGACCGGCGCCGCGAGGTAGCGCGCGAGACCGAAGCTCAGGGCGCCGACCACCAGCGCGAGCACCGCCACCCGCCAGCCGAGGGCCGCGGGCTCGAGGAGGTCGACCGGGCGCGGCGGCCGGTGCAGGGCGGTCACGACGACGTAGCTGCGGCCTTCCGGATCACGCACCGGCTTGGCTACGAGGTGCAATCCGCCGCGGCGCAGCACCTCCCCCTCGCCGCTCGCGGCGACCCTCCGGGCGAGCTCGGCCGCTTCCTCGGGGGCCTCGCGCCCCTCGATCTCGCGGCCGCCAGGGTCGAAGACGAAGGTCGGCATCCCGCGGCGGCCGTGCTCCCACGCCTCCCCACCGTCCGGCGACCCGACGCCCTTCTCCGCGATGCGCTGGACGGTCCGGTTGGCCCGCTCCTCGGCCCAGCGCTCCGCCCCCTGCTGCCAGCGGTCGACCCGCGACCGCGACTGCGTGAAGAAGGGCGAGGTCACGACCAGCACCACGCCGACCGCGAGCATGGCGAGCCAGAGCCAGAGGAAGATGCGGAGGAAGAGAGTCTTCAT
>JALOKS010000361.1 GCA_025456385.1 Thermoanaerobaculales bacterium
CCGGCTCAAGCGCTCGGCGCGCCGGACGCGGATCGTCGAGGAGGCGCGGTCGACCTTCGCGCGGATGCCTTTCGTCGAGGTGACCCTCGACCACATCGGTCAGCGGGCCGGCGTCGAGCGCGGCGTGACCTCGATGTACTTCGGCTCGCGGGAGGGCCTCTTCCTGCTCCTGCTCCGCGAAGAGCTGGAGGCGTGGTACGACGAGGTCGAGAGAAGGCTGCAGGGAGCCGAGGGCTCAGGCGCCGCCGCGGCGGCGTGCCTGTTGGTCGAGAGCCTGGTGGCGCGGCCTCTGCTGGCGCGGCTCCTCAGCCTGGCGCCGGTGGTGCTCGAGCAGAACATGGAGCCGATGGAGGTCTTCCGCTTCCAGCGCTGGCGATGCGACCGCATGGCGGCCGTGGGCTCGGCCTTCGAGCGGGCAGGCGGGCTCGAGACCGGCGCCGGCTTCCGCCTGCTGCACCTGCTGCAGCTCCTGACCGCCGGCCTCGAGCCGGCCGCGAACCCGCGGGGGGCCGCCGCCTTCGACCACGCGGACCCCGAGTTCGCGAGGCTCGAGGTCTCTCTCGAGAGCGAGCTGAAGCGGCTGCTGGAGGCGGCGATTCGCCGCTAAGGCACCTGCGCTGAGCCCTTTGATCGCGGTGCGGCTTGACAGGAAGCGAGCGGACCGCTAGGATCACCCGGTTCGCGTGGAGGAGCCATGGCCGGCAAGGGACACCGCATCACCGTCAAGCTCAAGAGCACCGAGAGCGCCTACGTGTACTCGGTGAAGAAGAACAAGCAGAACACCACCGAGCGGCTCGAGCTCAAGAAGTACGACCCGGTGGTGCGCAAGCACGTCGTCTTCAAAGAATCCCGCTGACGAGAAGGTCAGGCGCCGCGAGCGCCCGGCCCGTGCTCGGATGATGCCCGGCGTGATCGCCGGGCTTCGTGTTTCTCCGGTTTCAGACCCGGCGCGGGCGCGCCGGCCCTGAAATCGGAAGCGGTATCATGGAGGCCGAACCGTCGCGCGCGAGCTCGCGAGAGGTCGGCCCATGGAAGTGCTCAGGGAGTTCCTCGAGTTCATCGAGTACTCGAAGCCGCAGCCGGTCGGCGAGCTGCTGCGGCGGGTCCTGCTCAAGAGCCGGCACCTGACCGGCGCCGAGGCGGGCACCGTGTTCATAGTCCGCGGCCGCGGCAAGGACCGCCGTCTCGAGGCCGCCAACACCCAGAACGACGCCATCGACATCGAGCGCGCCGACTTCGTGGTGCCGGTCAACACCCGCTCGATCGCGGGCTACACCGCCGTCACCGGCGAGACCGTCTTCGTCGCCGACCTCTACGCGATTCCGAAGCAGCTCTCCTTCCGCTTCGACCCCAGCTTCGACCGCGAGCACGGCTACCGCAGCCGCTCGATGCTCAGCTTCCCGCTCGTCAACCACGAGCGCAAGGTGATCGGCGTCGTGCAGCTGATCAACCGCCGCGACGGCTCGAGTGAGGGGCCGGTGCCTTTCGAGCGCGAGCAGGCCGACCTCATCGTGCCCTTCAACCACATCGTCGGCGGCGCCATCGAGCGCGCCGACATGCTCGACCGCATCTCGGCCCAGAACGTGCGCCTGCGCGACCGTAACCGGCTCCTGCGCGAGCAGCGCGCGCGCATCGTCGCCCTCCAGTGCGAGACCGAGGAGGCCTTCCAGCTTTCGATCCACCTGCTCGCGCGGGCCGCCGAGCTGCACGACGAGGACACCGCCCACCACGTCGAGCGGGTCAACGAGTACTCGTTCTTCCTGGCCTGCGAGCTCGGCATGCCGAGGGCCTTCTGCGACGAGATCCGCTACTCGGCACAGCTCCACGACGTCGGCAAGATGAGCGTCGACGTCGCCGTGCTGCGCAAGCAGGGCCCGCTCGATGAGCGGGAGCGGGCCGAGATGATGCGCCACCCCGAGTACGGCTTCCGGATCCTCGCCCCCTCCGACCGCCTCAAGATGGCGGCCGACATCGCCCTCAACCACCACGAGCGCTGGGACGGCGGCGGCTACCCGTCCGGGCGCCGGGGCGAGGAGATTCCGCTCGCCGCGCGCATCGTCGCCCTCGCCGACATCTACGACGCGATCCGCTCGCGGCGCTCCTACAAGCCCGCCTTCACCCACGAGCAGGCCCACCGCATCATCCTCTCGGGTGACGACCGTTTCGTCCCGAGCAAGCACCTCGACCCGAAGCTGCTCGAGATCTTCGCCGCCCGCCATGGGGGCATGGCCGAGATCTGGGAGCGCCTCGCCGAGAGCTGAGCCCCGGCCGCGGACCGGCGGCGGCTCGCCGCCGGATTCTGGTGCCGAGACGTCTGTGCGCCGCTTTCGTCGCGGCCCGCCAGTGGCCGCCCACCTCGCGCCCACAAGTTCCCGACTGAAGCCCCACGGAAGAGCAACAAATTCCCCAATTCTTAACGGCCGCTGAGGCCGACGCTCGTCCCAAGGAGCAGGCGACAGGTCGGATGGGGCGGCGCTGCGGCGTCCGCCCGGCGGCGCGGCTGGGGGGCCGCGCCGAGGGTGGTGGTTCTCGCCGTGCTCCGGGGAGGAGCCCGTGGCGGCGAGGCTCGCGGCGGTCGTGCTGGTGGCGCTGGCGGTGGGTGGGTCGTGGGCCGAGGAGGGAGCCGAGGTCGGCGAAGCGCTGATGCCCGCGGTCACGACCGCTCGCGCCGCCGCCGCGCCGCCTCCGGAGCAGCGGTTCGCTCCCTGGGTCCACCCGGCGATGCCCGAAGCCGTGCGGGCGCGGCTCGAGTCCGGCTTCGCCCTCGCCCTCGACCGCCTGCTCGAGCTGCCGGCCTGCCGCGGCCTCTTCGAGCGCCTCGGGGCCGACCCCTTCGCCACCCTGGCCACCGGCCTCTACTTCCCGGTCGACAGCTACCGGCGGGAGGTCGAGGTCTGCGGCCGCAACCTCGCTGCAAGCTCGCGCGGCGCCGAGAACCTCGCCTACACCACCGTCGGCGGAGCGCCGACCTTTCTCTGCCGCCACTTCGCGCGGGTCCCGACCGGGACCGCGGCGGTGGCCGTGATCCACGAGGCCCTCCACCACGCGGGGCTGACCGAGTGGCCCGCCGACCGCCTGGCCATGACCTCGGCCGAGATCACCGCCACGCCTCGCTCGGCGGGAGGCGCTTCGCGGCTGGTCAGTCGTGAGGTGCGGACCCACATTCATCCCGTCATGCCCCGTGAGGCCAGGGTCAACGGCCCGGACTCCGACACCGGCTGGACGACCGAGGTCGGTCCCTTCCCGGGCTGGGCGACGGTGCCGGAGTGGTGAGGAGCGCGGGGCGTCGCGAGGGCCGCCGCAGCGCGCGGCGGTCCGCGAAGCTCAGCTGAAGCTTCTCACGCGAAGGTGCGCTGCATCTCGTCGCGGATCATCCGCGTGTGCTGGGCCTCGGCAGCGCTGAGGTCC
>JALOKS010000362.1 GCA_025456385.1 Thermoanaerobaculales bacterium
TCCAGGGTCTGCATGTCGGCATGCACGCGGCGGTTCGGGTAGCGGGCTGCACCGCGGCGGAAGAAGCGGACCACGCGGTCGTGCTGCCAGCCCGAGTAGCGCAGGGGCCGCTTGAGAGCGAAGGTTCGCCTCCTGATCGTATACGCCGTCGCGCGCGGCGGCGCGGCGAGGACGGCCTCGATCTCGCGCCGCAGCTCCGGGGTGACGCGCTCGTCGGCGTCCAGGATCAGCACCCAGTCGTGGCGGCAGCGGTCGATCGCCCAGTTCTTCTGCGAGGCGGCTCCGTAGTAGCTGCGCTCGAGCACCGTCACCCCCGCGAAGCCGCGCGCGATCTCGCGGGTCGCATCCGAGGAGTGGGAGTCGACGACCAGGACCTCATCGCACCAGGCCAGCGACGCGAGGCAGTCTGCGATGTGCCCGGCCTCGTTGAAGGTGGTGACGATCGCCGACACCGGACGTCGGGGCCGCCCGGGCGGGGCCGCAGCCACGATCGTCGGCAGGAGCGACGCCGGGTGGGTGTCGGCCGGCTGGTGCGCGGGTGCAGGGTAGGCTGTCATGCTCTCCGGCTCCGTTCGTCGCGCTCGTTGTCGGGTCGCCGCTGCGGCGGCGAGGGGTGCCACCTGGTATACGGAGGGCGGCCGCGCCGCATCCACTCCTTTGTCGGACGACGGTCGCAGCCCCCGTCCCGGGCGGCCGTGAGGCCGGTCACACCAGGGGGCCCCTCTCCCGGTCGCCGCCTTCTCCCGCCCCGGGCAGGGCGCCTTCGGCGCCTGCTATCCTCGGCCGCGACATGCCGTGCGGAGGGACCAGATGAGAGCACCCACGCTGAGCGCCGCCGTCGCCCTGCTCGTCGCCGCGATCGCCGTCGCCGAGATCCCCGACACCCACCTCAACTCCCTGTCCTACCGCCTGGTGGGCCCGTACCGCGGCGGGCGGGTGACCGCGGTCGCCGGCGTTCCCGGCGATCGGATGACCTACTACATGGGCTCCACGGGCGGCGGCGTGTGGAAGACCACCGACGCCGGGCTGAGCTGGTTCAACGTCTCTGACGCAGTGCGCCGCCTCGAACCGAAGGCCGAGCCGGAGGTGAAGGGCGAGGTGGCCCCGACCCTTGCCGAGCTCGGGCTGCTGCGCGAGCCGGCCGGCGGGCTGCCCGAGCGCGTCGAGTGGCGGCGGCGGCCCGGCGACGCCTTCGGCTCGGCCTCGATCGGAGCCATCGCGGTCGCGCCCTCCGACCCCAACGTGGTCTACGTCGGGACCGGCTCGGCCTGCCCGCGCGGCAACATCTCCCAGGGCGACGGCGTCTACCGCTCGACCGACGCGGGCGAGACCTGGCGCCACGTCGGCCTGCCGGAGGCGGGCCTGATCGGGCGCATCGTGGTCCACCCGTCCGACCCGGAGATCGTCTACGCGGCGGTGCTCGGCGACATCTTCGCCGCCAACCCCGAGCGCGGCGTCCACCGTTCGACCGATGGCGGCCTCTCGTGGTCGAAGGTGCTCTTCGTGTCCGAGGACGCCGGCGCGGTCGACCTCGCGATGGATCCCGTGAACCCGCGCGTGCTCTACGCCGCCACCTGGCAGGCCCGGCGCTCGCCCTGGAGCATGGTCTCGGGCGGGCCCGGCAGCGGCCTCTTCAAGACCACGGACGGCGGCAACACCTGGGTCGAGCTCGAGGAGGGCCTGCCCGAGGGCGTCCTGGGCCGGATCGCGGTCGCGGTGTCGCCCGCCAACCCGCGCCGGGTGTGGGCGCTCGTCGAGGCCGGGGACGGCGGGCTCTTCCGCTCCGACGACGGCGGCGCGAAGTTCCGCCGCGTCAGCTCGGAGCGCGAGCTCCTCCAGCGCGCGTGGTACTACACCCACCTCGAGGCCGACCCGCAGGACGCCGACACGGTGTACGCGCTCAACGTGATGTTCTGGCGGTCGATCGACGGCGGGGCGAGCTTCAAACCGATCCCGACCCCGCACGGCGACAACCACGCGCTGTGGATCAACCCGGAGGACCCCGCCAACATGATCGAGGGCAACGACGGCGGCGCCAACATCAGCTTCGACGGCGGCCGCAGCTGGTCGACGCAGGCCAACCAGCCGACCGCCGAGCTCTACCGGGTGACAGTCGACGACCAGCAGCCGTACTGGCTCTACGGCGGCCAGCAGGACAACTCCGCGGTGGCGATCCCGAGCCGCTCGCCGGGCGGCATCGCGCGCGAGGACTGGTACGAACCGGCCGGCTGCGAGTCGGCGACGATCGCGGTCGACCCGCGAAACCCGGACATCACATACGGCGGCTGCTACGGCGGCTCGATGGGACGCTTCGATCGCGCCCTCGAGCACCAGCAGGAGATCACGGCCTGGCCGCAGCTGGCGGTCGGCCGGCAGGCGAAGGACCTGCGCTACCGCTTCCAGTGGAACTCTCCGATCCGCATCTCGCCGCACGATCCGTCGGTGCTCTACCACTGCGCCAACGTGGTGCTGAAGTCCACCGACGAAGGGACGACCTGGACCGAGATCAGCCCCGACCTGACGCGGGACGACGAGTCCAGACAGGGTTTCGCCGGCGAGCCGATCACCCGCGACAACACCGGCGTCGAGGTCTACGGCACGATCTTCGCCTTCGAGGAGTCGCCGCAGCGTGCCGGCCTGCTGTGGGCGGGCTCGGACGACGGATTGGTCCACGTCTCCGGCGACGCCGGGGCGAGCTGGCGCGACGTGACGCCGCCGGCGATGCCGGAGTGGGGCACCGTCAACGCGATCGAGCTCTCGGCCCACGACCCGCAGCGCGCCTTTCTCGCCGTCCACCGTTATCGGCTGGGCGACACCCGGCCGTACATTTTCCGCACCGACGACGGCGGCGCGGGCTGGCGTCTGCTGACCGACGGCAGGAACGGCATTCCGGCCGACCACTTCGTGCGCGTCGTCCGCGAGGATCCCGGGCGCAGGGGGCTGCTCTACGCCGGCACCGAGTACGGCGTGTACGCCTCCTTCGACGACGGCGCGAGCTGGCAGCCACTGCAGCTCAACCTGCCGGTCACGCCGATCACCGACCTCGCGGTCACGCGGGGCGACCTCGTGGTGGCGACGCAGGGGCGCTCGTACTGGATCCTCGAC
>JALOKS010000363.1 GCA_025456385.1 Thermoanaerobaculales bacterium
TCGGCGCACAGGGCGACCTCGAGGGCGGGCGACGCCAGACGGCCGTCGACGAGCGCCGCCGTCGCGGCGCGGCTCCGCGTCCACCGCTCGACCAACGGCCAGGGGAGGCCGACGCCGTCGCCGCCGCCGTCAAACTCCACGACCAGGAAGCCGATCTCGAGGGCATCGGCGCACAGGATCGCCAGCTGCCCGGCGGCGGCCGCCCCGTGGCTCCAACGTGTCGTGCGCACCCGCCGAGTCTACCGCGGCCGGCCGGGGCCGCAGCCCCGAGCTCGCCGCATCGCGGCCGCCGCGGCGGCCGCCGGCCCATCCTCCCCGGGCCTCTAGCAACCTCCGTGCCGACCGCCCCAGGAAGGCCGCCGCCGGGCCGCGTCACGGATGCGTAACCTCTTTGAATAATTGAACTTAAACTCAGTTTTCGAGACTGTGCTACAATCCCGCGCCGAGTCGTCGACGACGAGGGAGGCTTGAAAACACGCTATGGCAGACCTTTACCAGCTCCGCGAAGCTCCCGAAGAGCCCCTTGATTGCATCTACATCCTGCAGAGCACCGACAGCGACCCGATCGACAAGCTCCAGTTCACAGCCAAAGAGCGCCGACCGCTGAAGGCCAAGGCGGAGGCCCTCGGTCCGCGCGGCGAGGCGGGGGAGCTGATCTCGGGCGAGTGTCCCCTGGCATTGGCCCACCGGGTGACCTTCGTCGGCGTCGGTGACGAACGCGAGCTCAGTCACTCGAAGCTGCGCGAGGCGCTCGGCCGCGTCATGCGCCAGGCGACCAAGAACCGCGAGTACCAGATCGGACTCGGGGTGCCGGTGCGGGTGAACGGCCTGACCGACGCCGAGTCCCGCGCCTTCGCGTTGCTCGAGGCGTCCATCTCGGACTACACCTTCGATCACTTCAAGTCGAAGAAGAACGAGTTCGAGAAGATCGACGGCCTCCACATCATGCCGCTGGCCGGAGAGAGCGAAGAGGTGCTCGAGCAGCGCCTGCAGCGGGTCCGCCTGATGCGGACCGCGAAGCAGCTCGCACGCGACCTCGGCAACCGCCCGTCCAACGACCTCACCCCGGACGCCCTCGCAGCCGCCGTCAAGACGATGACGGAGGAGGTGAAGGGGCTGCGGGTGACGGTGCTCGGCGTCAAGGAGCTGCAGAAGGAGAAGATGGGGGGCATCCTCGGCGTCAGCAAGGGGTCGATCGAGGAGCCCCGCCTGATCGTCATCGAGCACCGCCCCAAGAAACCCAAGAAGTCGGTGGTGCTGGTCGGCAAGGGAGTGACCTTCGACTCGGGCGGCATCTCGATCAAGCCGGCCGCCGGCATGGGCTGGATGAAGTACGACATGTGCGGCGCCGCGACCGTCGTCGGAGTCATGCGGGCGATCGCCGAAATGGACCTGCCGATCAAGATCATCGGCCTCATCCCGGCGGTCGAGAACATGCCCTCCGGCAGCGCCACCAGGCCCGGCGACATCCTCACGATGGCGAACGGCAAGACCGTCGAGGTCGACAATACGGACGCCGAGGGCCGGCTGATCCTGGCCGATGCCCTCCACTTCGCGGCCCGCTTCAACCCTGACGTCGTGCTCGACTTCGCCACCCTCACGGGCGCCTGCGTGGTGGCCCTCGGCCACGAAGCGGCGGGGATCATGGGCAACGACACCGCGCTCGTGGAGTCTCTGCGCACCCTCGGCGAGCAGACCGGCGAGCGGGTGTGGCCGCTGCCCCTCTACGACGAGTACCTGGGCTATCTCAAGAGCGAGTGGGCGGACATCAAGAACGCCGGCAACCGCGCGGGCGGGGTCGTCACCGCCGGCGCATTCCTCAAGCAGTTCGTGCCCGAGAAGGTGTCGTGGGCCCACCTCGACATCGCCGGCGTCGCGTACCACGAAAAGGAGCACAACGGGCTGCCCAAGGGCGCGTCCGGTTTCGGGGTGGTCCTGGTTTCGAGCTTTCTGGAGAACCTGCTGAGCTAGATGAGAGCGCTGTTCCTTCGCTCACGCAACGCCGCGGTCTCCGCGGCGTTTGATTTCCGGGCCGGGCGGTGACCTCACCGGTCGAGCCCCCGCCGCTGCGACTCGGTCGCCTCGAGGTGACGCCCCCGGTGGTGCTCGCACCGATGGCGGGTGTCACCAACTACCCCTTCCGCGCGCTGTGCCGGAGGTTCGGCGCCGGCCTCTTCATCAGCGAGATGATCACCGCCCGGCCGCTGGTGGAGGGACGTCAGCAGACGCTGAAGCTCGCCGACTTCGGTCCGGGCGAGACGCCGCGCAGCCTCCAGCTCTACGGGGTCGACCCGCGCTATGTCGGCGAGGCGGTCCGCCGCCTGGTGGGCGAAGGCCGCGTCGACCACATCGACCTCAACTTCGGCTGCCCGGTGCGGAAGGTCACCCGCAAGGGAGGCGGGGCGGCGATCCCGGCGCACCCGCGCCTGCTGGCGGCGATCGTGCGCGCCGCGGTGCGGTCCGCCGGGGGCGTGCCGGTGACCATCAAGTTCCGCATGGGCATCGACGACGAGCATCTCGACTTCCTCCGCTCCGGCCGCATCGCGGAGCAGGAGGGCTGCAGCGGGGTCACCCTGCACGCGCGGACCGCCGCGCAGCTGTACGACGGCTGCGCGCGCTGGCCGGCCATCGCCGAGCTGAAGCAGGCGGTCACGGGCATCCCCGTGATCGGCAACGGCGATATCTGGACCGCCGACGACGCGGTCAGGATGCGCGCGGAAACCGGCTGCGACGGGGTCGCGGTCGGTCGCGGGTGCCTCGGCCGGCCATGGCTCTTCCGGGAGCTCGCCGACGCCCTCCAGGGGAGCGAGCCCTGCGTTCCCCCGAAGCTCGGCGAGGTCGCAGACATCATGCTCGAGCATGCGTCCCTGCTCGTCGCCTGGCTCGGCGAGCACTCGGCGATGCTCTCGTTCCGCAAGCACGGCGGCTGGTACACGCGAGGGTTTCGGGAGAGCGCCCGACTCCGCGACCGCCTCATGAGCGTGCGCACCTTTGCCGAGCTCGAGGCGGCGCTCGCCGACATCGACCGCGAGCAGCCGTTCCCGCGGAACGCGCACCTCGTCCGCCGCGGCAAACGCGCCGGCACCCAGCGC
>JALOKS010000364.1 GCA_025456385.1 Thermoanaerobaculales bacterium
GCACGCGTTCCAGGTCGACGAGGTGGTGCTCGGGGGCGGGAACGTGAAGGCGCTCAAGACCCTCCCCCCCGGCTGCCGCCTCGGCAGCAACGCCCACGCGTTCCTCGGGGGCTTCCGGGTCTGGGAGCGGCGCCGGCCCTAGGAGTCCCGCCTCAAGCCGAGGCCGCCTCCCGCCCGTTGCCCCCCGCGCGGCCCGGGACGAGCCGCGCGAGACGCTGCCACAGAGGGCTCCGCGCCCAGTCGTCGAAGAGGCTGTAGACGACCGGCGTGCCGATGAGCGTCAGGACGAGGGCCAGCGTCTGGCCGCCCACGATGACGGTGCCGATCGCGCGGTTGGTGCCCGAGCCCGTCCCGCTCGAGAAGACGAGCGGGATCATGCCCGCCACGAAGGCCATCGTCGTCATGAGGATCGGCCGCAGCCGGTCGCGGTTGGCGATCCGGATGGCCTCTGCCCGCGGCATGCCGTGCGCGCGCAGGCCGTTCATGTGGTCGATCTGCAGGATGCCGTTCTTCTTCACGATGCCGAAGAGCACCAGGATGCCGAGCGAGGAGTAGATGTTGATCGACTGGTCGAACACCACGATCGACAGCAGCGCGAACGGCACCGTGAGCGGCAGGGCGATGAGGATGGTCACCGGGTGGATCCAGCTCTCGAACTGGGCGGCCAGGATCAGGTACATGAAGACGATCGAGGCGAGGAACGCGATGAGGAAGTTCCGCGCCGCCTTGCCCTGCTCGCGGGAGCGGCCGGTGAAGCCGTAGCTGTAGGAGGCCGGCATCCTCAGCTCCTGCGCCCCCTGCACGAGGGCGTCCATGATCGCCTGGGCCGAGGAGCCGGGCAGGACGTTGGCGAACAGCAGCACCTGCCGCTGGCGCCCCAGCCGGTTGACGAGCGAGGGGCCGGAGTCCTCCTCGAAGCGCACCACGTCCCGGATGCGCACCGGGCCCCGCGGGGAGGGGACCTCGGCCTGGGCGATGCCCTCGGCGTCCCTCCGGTAGGACGCGTCGGCCCGCAGGTGGACCTCGTACTGCTCGCCGCCCTCGTAGTAGTCCGTGACCTTGAGGCCGCCCACGAGCACGTTCAGGGTCGAGGCCACGTCCTGCACCCGCACCCCGAGGTCCCCCGCCTTCGGTCGGTCGATCCTGACCCCCAGCTCGGGCTTGCCGACCACGAGGTTCGAGTCCGCGTCGACCGCCCCCGGGAGCGCCCTCAGCTTCCCCATGAGGACGTCGGCGTACGTCTCCAGCTGGTCGAGGTCCGGCCCGCCGATCCAGAACTGGATCTCCGCGTTGTTCCCGGCCCCGAAGGCCGCGACCGGCTGCACCTGCGCCCGCAGGTTGAGCCGCGCGTACTGGGGCAGGATCTCCCGGCGGATACGGTCCATGACCGCGAACTGGCTCTCCTTCCGCTCCCCGACCGGCTTGAGCTTGACGAAGACCGAGCCGAGGTTGAGCGTGTTCTGGGCGTCGGCGCCGATGGTGAGCAGCGTGTACTGCACCTCGTCCAGCTCGCGCACGCGCCTGCCGATCGAGTCGAGGATGGTCTGGGTCGACTCGAGGCTCGATCCCTCGGGGGCCCGGACGTTGACCTCGAACTGCGACTCGTCGTCGAGGGGGAGGAAGTTCTTGTTGGCGACCATGCCGAGGGGGATCGTGGTCAGGAAGACGGCGACCATGATCAGGACGACCGCCCACCGGTGGGCCATCGCCCAGTCCAGGAGGGAGAGGTAGGTCCGCTCCAGCCAGGCGTAGAAGCCGTGCTCGCGCGAGCCGTGCTCGGCCTCGATCTCCTTGGGCCGGATCCAACGCGCGGAGAGCATGGGGGTGAGGGTGAACGCCACCAGGACCGACACCCCGATGGCGTACGCCATGGTGACGCCGAAGGAGTTCATGAACCGGCCCACGATCCCGCCCATGAACGCCACCGGCAGGAAGACCGCGATCAGGGAGAGGCTGCTCGCGAGGACGGCGAGGCCGATCTCCCGCGTCCCCTCCACCGCCGCCTTCATGGGCGGCATGTCCTTCTCCTCCATGAAGCGGAAGATGTTCTCGAGCACGATCACGGCGTCGTCGATGACGATGCCGACCACGAGGGTGAGCGCCAGCAGGGTGATGATGTTGAGGCTGAACCCCAGGTAGTGCATGGCGGCGAACGTGGCGATGAGCGAGCTCGGGATGGCGATGGCGGAGATGAGCGTCGGCCGGAAGCGCCGGAGGAAGAACCACACGACCCCGGCGGCGAAGAGCGAGCCGAGCACGAGGTGCTCCTTCACCGTGTCGACGGCGGTCACGATGTACTCGGACTGGTCGCGCACGACGTCGAGCCGGTAGCCCTTCGGCAGCTGGGGCGTCAGGCTCTCCAGGCGGTCCTTGACCCGGCCGACCACCTCGATCGTGTTCGTGCCCGACTGCTTGCGGACCTGGAGGACGACCGCGGGCTCGCCGTTGACGCTGGCCACGGTCTCCGCCTCCTCGACCCCGTCCTCGACCCGCGCCACGTCGGAGACGCGCACCGGGGTGCCCCCCCGGTTGGTGATCACGATGTCGCCGAAGGCCTGGGGGGTGGTGACGCGCCCGTAGGTGCGCAGGGTCAGGTCGCGCAGGCCCTGCTCGATGCGGCCCCCGGGCAGCTGCGCGTTCTGCGAGGCGAGCGCCCCCGCCACCTCGGCCGCGGTCAGGCCGAGGCCGGCCAGCTTCGCGGGGTCGGCGACCACGTTGATCTGCCGCAGGCGGCCGCCGATCAGCTTCACCTGGCCGACCCCGAGCACCGACTCCATCTGGCGGCGCAGCACCTTGTCGCAGAACTCGGTGACGTCGCGAATGGGGGCGGGGGCGGAGACGGCCACGGAGAGGACGGGGGCGGCGTCGGGGTCGATCTTCTCGATCACCGGGGGGTCGGCGTCGCGGGGTAGGTCGCGCAGGACCGTGTTCACGCGGTCCCGCACCTCCTGGGCGGCGACGTCGGGGTCCTTCTCCAGGTCGAAGTTCACGATGACCTGGGAGACGCCCTCGGCCGAGATCGAGATCAGCTGGTCGATGCCGCTGATCGTGTTGACCGCCTCCTCGATCTTGTCGGTG
>JALOKS010000365.1 GCA_025456385.1 Thermoanaerobaculales bacterium
CAACGAGACCGCGATGGAGATCGCGCGTCGCTCCGGCATCGACGACGTCACCGACATCCCCGTCGGCTTCCCGGTGAAGGTGCCCTTCGACCTCCTCCTGCCCGAGCACCTGCCGCCCGACCACCCGCGGCGCCAGGCCTGGCTCGAGAGCCGGCGCGAGCTCGGCCGCTTTCTCGAGATCCCGCAGGCCGCCGACCTGTCGGGGGTGCACATCGTCCTCGACGCCGGCCACGGCGGGCGCGACACCGGCGCGGTGGCGGGCGGCATCTGGGAGGCCACCTACGCCTACGACATCATGTGCCGCATCAAGGCCAACCTCGAGCGGCACACGCGCGCCACCGTGTGGACGACGATCGAGCACGGCCGGATCGGTTCCACGCCGTCCTCCGTCGACCGCCTGGAGCAGCGGCGGGAGGCTTTCCTGCTGACCAGCCCGCGGTACGACCTCGAGGACTCGGTGCTCGGAGTCAACCTGCGGTGGTACCTGGCGAACGACATCATCCTCAACCGCCTCGGCGCCGATTTCCCGCGCTCGAAGACGGTTTTCCTGTCGGTGCACGCCGACTCCCTGCACCCCTCGGTGCGCGGCGCGATGATCTACGTGCCGGCGCGCGACCTGCGGCCGGGCGCGCCCTACACCGTGCGCCACCCGGACATCGCGCGCTACGCCGAGTACCGGAACCATCCGACCGTGCGGCTGGGGGATGAGTTCAAGGCCCGCGCCGAAGCGTCCTCCCGCCACTTCGCCCAGAGCATCATCGTCAGTCTGGGCGCCCACGGCATCGGCGTGCACCCCTACCAGCCGGTCCGTGACCGGGTGCTGCGGGGCCGGCGCAGCTGGGTGCCGGCGGTGCTTCGCTACTCGGCGGCGCAGAACGCGGTCCTGCTCGAGTGCTGCAACATGGCCAACCCGGAGGACCGCGCTCTGCTCCTGCGCCTCGACTGGCGCGAGCGCTTCGCTCGCGCGGTGGTCGAGGGCATGGCGGCGGCTTTTGCACGCTGAGAGGACGGCCGGGCGCTCACGCCCCGGTTTTACAGCTCCTTGACCCGGTGGCCGCAGAGCTTCACATCTCCATGTCACCCTGAGGCATGGGCATCATGACGGTCCCGATGCCGGCTCGCCGGGCTTCGAATTTCGGGTCGGAATGTGACCTGGAGCCTTGACGAGAGTCAGTTTCAGGACCCACATTGCTACTAACGAACCGGCCTCGCCGCGAATTCAAGGAGGTGCCATGAGGTCATTCCTGGTTTTGACCGAGAACGGGCCCCTCCTGGTGATGACCTCGCACTCGTGCATCACCGAGGGGGGGCTCCTCGACTCGCTGCGCCGCAAGGGCATCGACAAGTTCATCGCCTACGAGGTGCCGACGGACCGACTGCACGAGTACTACGGCCTGCCCTTCGAGGTGATCGCCGCCGACATCGAACGCGGCAAGGACCTGCGCGTGCTCGACTTCGACGGTCCGCACATCTTCAACTGCTTGAGCTTCGCCGAGCTCGGCCGTGCGATCCACTACGAGAACTGAGCTGCCGACGGCCGCAGGGGCGCAGGCGTGAGGCCGGCCGCGGGAGGCGGCGGGTGATGGGCGCGGGTATGCGCGCCTACATCATCTTCTCGGGGACCGGGCCGATCCTCATGCTGACGACGTACCCCGCGCTGACCGACCCGCGCCTCGTCGCCAAGCTCGCCCAGAAGGGCATCGCCAAGTTCATCGCCTACGAGGTCTCGGTGGAGCGCGTGCGGGACATCTACGGCGTGCCCTTCGAGGTCATCGCCGCAGATCTCGCGGCTGTCGAAGACTGCCGGGTGCTCGACTTCAACGGCCACCACATCTTCAGCCGCTTCCCCTTCGCCGAGTTCGGAGAGCTGATCAAGGTCGGCGAGCCGATCCAGGGCGGGAGCTGAGCTGCCGCGACTCGAGCACCTGCCAGAGGTCGAGCCCGTGGCGCGCGAAGAGCTCGGGCAGGCGGTGAACCGGGAGACCGACGACGGTGCTGGGGGAGCCGCTGACGCCGACCACGAAGAGTCCCCCCAGTCCCTGCACGGCGTAGGCGCCCGCCTTGTCCATCGGCTCGCCGGTCGCCACGTACCAGCTGATCGTGCGCTCGGTCAGCCGAGCGAAGCGGACCGAGGCCGTGTCGACGAGCGCCGCCTCCGCTCCGGCCGCCACCAGACAGACCGCGGTGTGCACGGCGTGCTCGCGATCGGACAGCCGGCCGAGCATCGCCGCGGCGTCTGCGGGCGAGCCCGGCTTGCCGAGGACGTCGCCGTCGATCTCGACCACCGTGTCGGCGCCGAGCACGGTCCGTCCGGGGCAGCGTCCGGCCACGTCGAGAGCCTTGTCGCGGGCGGCGCGGAGCGCGAAGCTGACCGGGCTCTCGCCGGCTGCAGGAACCTCGGCGATCTCAGAGGGCACGACCTCGAAGGGCAGGCCGAGCAGCTCGAGGATCCGGCTCCGGCGCGGTGAGGCGCTGGCGAGAACCAGCGGGCCGACGCTCACGGCGACGCGGCTCGCCGGCGGACGACCACCACCGACTCGCCCTGCTCGAGGATCTCGACGATGGCGCCGGCGGGTATCGGTTCGGCATCCCGTGACCGCGCCGCGAGCTTGAGCCCGGTGCCTTCGACCAGCACCTCGACCTGGCCGTAGCCGTTGGCTGGAATGTCGCGGATGACCCGGACCTCCGCCGAGGTGCGTGCGATCCGCTCGCCCGGATCACAGACGCGGCGCAGCCAGAACCTCAGCGCGAAGATGCCGACGATGCCCGCCCCTCCGCCGAGGCTGAGCTCCTGCCACGGCGTGAGCGCGAAGAGCCCGTGCAGGACGAGACTGCAGAGCCCGAAAACGGTCAGGAAGGAAGCCAGGACGTCGGCCGCCGGCGCCCGCAGGCCCCACAGGTGCTCGTGGAACGGCACCACGACGTGGTCGCAGAGCTCGGTCGGGTGCAGCAGCCGGCGCGCGAACCCGGTGACCAGGGCGAGGGTGAAGCCGCCGAGGAACACCAGCAGGTAGGCGAAGCCGACGGTCACCGGCGCAGTATAGAGCGGATGCGGGGAGAATTCGGAATTCGGA
>JALOKS010000366.1 GCA_025456385.1 Thermoanaerobaculales bacterium
CCCGGCCGCCGCGAAGGGAGACCGGCATGATGAAGTGCGTGCAGTGCCGCAACGTGTTCCGGGTGATCGGTGACGCCCTCAACCTCAAGCTCCAGGTTCCCATCATGCTGGAGATGGCCGCCGAGGCGATCGTCGACCAGTTCGCGGTCAAGGCGGTGCACTTCCGCCTCCTCAGCCGCGACCAGCGCAGCCTCGACCACATCGCCTCCTTCGGGCTGAGCCCGAGCTTCCTCGAAAAAGGGCCGGTCGACGCCGAGCGGAGCATCGCGGAGGCGCTCGAGGGCAGGGTGGTCGCGGTCGCCGACTGCGCAACCGACCCCCGGGTCCAGTACCCGCGGCAGTGCGTCGAGGAGGGTCTGCGCGGGATCCTCACCGTGCCCCTGGAAACCCGCGGCCAGGTCATCGGCGTGATGCGACTGTTCACCGCCGAGCCGCGCGAGTTCGGCGGGGACGAGATCGAGTTCTTCAAGGTGGTGGCCGCGTTCTGCACCAGCGCGATCGTCGACTGCATGTTCCACACCATCCTGCGCCACGTCACGGAGTCGGTGCGCTCGACCCTGGAGCTGCCGGCGGTCCTCGATGCGATCGCCCGCGTGGTCAGCGACGACCTGCGCGCCAAGGGCTGCACGATCCACCTCGTCGACGAGAAGACCGGGGCCCTCGAGGCGCGCGCCGCGAGCGGCCTCGGCGAGGCCTTCGTCGCGCGTCTGGTCGAGGCCTTCAGCCGCGAGGTCTCCGAGCGGGTGATCGCAGGCGAGACGGTGGCGCTCCACGACGCGCGCCGGGACGGCTGGGTCACGGCGCCGGAGATGATGGCGGCCGAGGGCGTGAGCTCGATTCTGATCGTGCCCCTGGTCAGCCGGCAGCGGGTGTCCGGGGTGCTCAGCCTCTTCACCCACAAGCCCTACCTGTTCTCCGATGAGGAGAAGCAGCTGATGGCAGCCATCGCCGAACAGTGCGCCCTGGCGATCGACAACGCGAAGATGTTCGCCGCGCTCAAGAAGCGCTACGAGTCGCTGGTGGACGAGTTCCAGCTCTGGTTCGAGCACAGCCAGACCTACCCGCAGCGCAACCCGGCCTGAGGCCCGCCGGCAGAGCCGCCCCGGGGCGCCACCCGCGGTCCGGCTATGCCGAGCTGCGGCAAACCCACGGCCCCTTCGCAGCGGTCTCATCCGCCGTTTACTTTTCGATTTCTCATGGCTATAGTCGCGGGCAGCACTGTCGCAGTCGTGGTGAGCGTCGCAGGTCCCGAGGTCGGGACCCGCGTTTGGGAGTTCTTTTCGAGAAAGAAGGGGGTCAGATATGCGGGCGTCCAGTCTCAAGGTTTCCATCATCATGCTGGCCATCGCCGTGGGTCTCGCCGCACCGGTCCTCGCGCAGGACGACCCGGTCACCACGACCCGAGACGGGCGCGGCGTCTGGTTCATCGAGGGCGGTGACCTGTACGACGTGTTCGAGGCGATGGGCTACGCGGTCGCGACGGACCGCATGTTCCAGCTCGATCTCTACCGCCGCACCGGCAACGGCCGACTGTCCGAGCTCCTCGGCCCGAGCCAGCTCTCGACCGACATCGGCCTACGCCTGTTCAGCTACTCCGACGCCGAGCTCACGCAGATGTTCGAGGCCCTCAGCCCGGAGACCCAGACCGCGGTCCAGGCTTACGTCGCCGGCATCAACCGCCGCCTCGCCGAGTACCCCACGAACTGGTTCCTGATGCCGCACGAGTACTGGATCCTCAGCTTCCAGTCGGTGTTCCAGCTCGGCGGCGGCTCGGTGCTGCCGGCGCCGTGGACGGTGAACGACGTCCTCCACTGGATGGTCACCCTGACGCGCTTCTTCGACCCCGAGGGCGACTTCGCGAGCGACAACTTCGGCCAGCTCGACAACTACGTCCTGCTGCAGACCCTGGGCGCGGTCTACCCGCAGGAGTACCTGGCGATGTTCACCGACCTGCGGTGGATCAACGACCCCGGCGCGCTGACCTACATCCCGGCGGCGGCGGCCAAGTCGGAGTCCGCCTCGAAGCCGATGTTCCCGACCCTCGAGGCCGGCTCCCTGCCCGATTTGTCGGGCGCCGCGGCCAACCTGCGGGCACGCGCCAACCAGATCGAGAGCAACCTCGAGGCAATCAATGCCAATGTCAAGATGGGCAGCTACGCGTGGGCGGTCTCGGGCGACAAAACCGAGTCCGGCAACCCGATCGTGTACTCCGGCCCGCAGATGGGCTTCGAGACGCCGTCGATCGTCGTCGAAGGATCGATCCGCGGCGGCGGCCTCGAGGTCTCGGGCATGACCGTCCCCGGCATCCCCATGATCATCATCGGCCGCACGCCGCACCACGCCTGGTCGATGCAGGTC
Source organism: Thermoanaerobaculales bacterium (assembly GCA_025456385.1). GTDB lineage: Bacteria > Acidobacteriota > Thermoanaerobaculia > Thermoanaerobaculales > Sulfomarinibacteraceae > Sulfomarinibacter. Next base: position 2,359 of record JALOKS010000366.1, read on the forward strand.
GGCCACGCCCACACCGTCGATTACTACCTGGAGGCGCCGCAGAGCGTCAGCCTGCACCGGATGGAGACCATCAGGGTCCGCGGCGGGCAGCCCGTCACCATCCCGATCTTCCGCAGCCCGCACGGCCCGGTGATCGAGCCCTTCCCCTACAACCCGGCCGACCCGCCGGACGTGATCGTCTCCTGGGCCTACGCGCACTGGGGCAAGGAGCTGCAGTCGATCAACTCTTTCTTCAAGCTCGCGCAGGCCGAGAGCATCGCGGACTTCGACGAGGGCATCGAGGGGGTTGCCGTCAGCCAGCACTTCACCTACGCCGACCGCGACGGCAACATCGCCTACTGGATGGCCGGCTACGATCCGGTCCGGGCGCCGGGAGTCGACCCGCGCTTCCCCTCGATCGGCAACGGCCAGCAGGAGTGGACCGGCGCCCGCAAGCCGCGGGTCCACGACGTCAACAACGCGCAGGGCTACTACGGCGGCTGGAACAACAAGGCCTCGCTCAGCTACCCGAACGCGACCAACAACTACAGCTACTACTTCGGCCCCGCCCACCGCGCGCACGTCATCGACGAGTACCTCGCCGCCAACGACAACCTGACCTACGAGCAGATCCGCGACCTGGCGTTGAACATCGCCACCACCGACAGCTTCGGCGGCGGCGGCAACACCTGGTCCTTCGTCGCCGACGAGTTCTCCGCCGCGGTGGCGGCCG
>JALOKS010000081.1 GCA_025456385.1 Thermoanaerobaculales bacterium
GGCTGCTGGAGCGCTGCCTGCAGAAGGACCCGACGCGGCGGCTGCAGTCGATCGGCGAGGCGCGGCTGGCGCTCGCGGAGTGGCTCGAGAACCCCGCCGAGGAAGCCGCGGCGACGGCCGCGGCCGCCCTCCAGGGATGGCGGCGGTGGCTGCCGGGGATCGCCGCCGCGGGCGCGGTGGCCGGGCTGGCGGCAGGCCTGGCGATCGGGGCCGCCTTCCTCGGCCGGGAGAGCGTGCCCGAGCCGCTGCGGCGCTTCGAGATCAACGTCTCCGAGCAGGGCCTGTTCTCGCGCCTCGGTTCGGCGATCGTGGTCTCGCCGGACGGACGCATGATCGCCTACACGACCGGCCTCGAAGGGCAGGAGCAGTCGCTGGTCCTGCGCCCATTGGACCGTTTCGAGGAGACCGTGCTCGCCTCCGGCGAGGGCTCGGCCGGCCCCTACCACCCCTTCTTCTCGCCCGACGGCTCCTGGCTGGGCTACGTGACGCCGGGCGAGCTCAAGAAGATCTCGACCACCGGCGGGGCCGCCATCACCCTCACCCAGGTCGACCGCAGCCGCGGCGCGAGCTGGGGCCCCGACGGGACGATCGTCTACGCCGCCTCGGTCCGCTCGGCGCTGTCGCAGATCTCCGCCGCGGGCGGCAACCCGAGCCCGCTGACCGAGCTCGACGAGGCGGCGGGCGAGCAGTCCCACCGCTGGCCGCAGTGGCTGCCCGGCGGCAAGGCGGTGCTGTTCAGCTCGCTCGCCGAGGGCGCGCAGTTCGCCTTCGAGGACGGAGCGATCGAGGTGGTCGAGGTCGCGACCGGCGAGCGCAAGGTCGTGCACCGGGGCGGCTACTACCCGCGCTACGTGCCGACCGGGCACATCCTCTACGTCCACGAAGGGACCCTCTTCGCATTGCCTTTCGACGTCGGGCGCCTCGAGGCGACGGGCTCGCAGATGCCGGTGTTGGAAGGGCTGGAGACGAACTCGGGCCAGGGGGCCGCGCAGTTCGCGGTCTCGGAGACCGGCCTGCTCGTCTACCTCGAGGGCGCCGACGAGCTCGAGCCCTTCCCGATCGTGTGGGTCGACCGCGAGGGCCGCAGCGAGACCCTGTGGGGGCAGCCCGGGATCTACGGCACCCCGCGCCTCTCGCCCGACGGCGGCCGGCTCGCCGTCTCCGTGCAGCGGGCGCAGAGCTGGGACATCTGGGTCTACGACCTCGAGCGCGAGGTCGCCACCCGGGTGACCTTCGGCGAGGCCTACGACGCCGACCCGGTGTGGTCCCCCGACGGCCGCTGGCTCGCCTACGAGCTCGAGGTCGACGGCGCCGACGGCATCTACCGCAAGCGCACCGACGGCACCGGCGAGGCCGAGGTGCTGCTGCAGGCCGGGAAGCAGACCTTTCCCGCCCCGCACTCGTGGTCTCCGGACGGGCGCTTCATCGCCATGCAGAGCGCCGGCGAGGGCGGCCAGACCGACATCTGGATCCTGCCCGTGACCGAGGACGGCGGCGGCGAGCCCGAGGCCTTCGCCACGACGCCTTTCGCCGAAGAGGGGCCGACCTTCTCGCCGGACGGCCGCTGGCTCGCCTACACCTCCGGCGAGACCGGCCGCCCGGAGGTCTTCGTCGCCTCCTTCCCCGCCGGCGGCGGCAAGTGGCAGGTCTCGGACGGCGGCGGCTCGCAGCCGCGGTGGTCGGGCGACGGGCGCGAGCTCTTCTTCCGCACCGGCACCGGCATCATGTCGGTTCGGGTCGCCGCCGACGGCGGCTCCTTCAAGGCGAGCCGACCGGAGGTGGTGTTCGAGGGGCCGTTCCTCGGCGGCCTGCGCGGGGTCATGCTGCCGGGCTTCAACTTCCCGGACTACGACGTCGCGGCCGACGGACAGCGCTTCGTCATGTTCCAGGGGAGCACCGAGGGGGCGCTCGCGACCGAGGCCAAGGTCGTCCTCGGCTGGTTCGAGGAGCTCCTGCGCCTGACCGCGGCGGGCACGCGCTGACGACCGGGAGCCGCAGACGCCCGAGGCGCCGACGGGCGTGCTATGGTCCACAGCCATGGCACTCCATCTCGTCGACCACCCGCTGCTCCACGACATCATGGCGCGGCTGCGCGACCGCAGCACCACCTCGGACGACTACCGGGCGCTGACCTACCGGGTGTCGACCTTCCTGGTCGCCGAGGCGACCCGCGACCTGCCGACGCGCGAGGAGGTGGTCGAAACCCCGCTCGAGCGGGCGGGGGTCAGGCGCCTCGCCACCCGGGTGGTGGCGGTGCCGGTGCTGCGGGCCGGCATCGGCATGCTGCAGGCCTTCGTCGATCTCGTGCCCGGAACCGAGGTCGGCTACTTCGGCCTCGAACGCAACGAGGAAACGGCGCAGGCCCGCTGCTACTACGAGAAGGTGCCGAAGGACCTCGGGCAGGCGGTCGTCTTCCTGCTCGACCCCATGCTCGCGACGGGCGGCTCGGCGGCGATGGCGATCGCCGGCCTGCAGGCCCGGGGTGCGCGGGACGTGCGCCTGGTGGCGATCGTCGCGGCCCCCGAAGGGGTCGAGCTTCTCGCACAGCGCGCGCCGGGCACCGAGATCTTCAGCGCCGCCCTCGACCGCGGCCTCAACGGCCGCAAGTACATCCTCCCGGGCCTCGGCGACTTCGGCGACCGCCTCTACGGGACCTGAGGCGCACCTCGCCGTCGCGCGCCGCCCGCTCCCGGCGACGGGCGGAGCCTACCGGATGTTGGCGATGACGGACTTGGCCGTGTCGTGGGCTTTCACCCGGAGCGTGCCGCCCTCGACCTCGATCGTGGCGGTCACCGGTCCGAGGCTCGTGCGGTAGATCACCGGCGCCGCGGGTGCGGCCGCCCGGCCGGCGGCCGCGGGCGGCGGGCCCGCAAGCACGATCTCTTTGCCCGCGTCGTCGGCGGTGACGGTGTGGGTCGTGCCCCCGACCGTGATCTTCACCCAGTACCAGCCGGGAGGCAGGTCCGCGAAGGCCACGCGGCCCTCGGCGTCGGTCGTGCCCTCGGCGATGGCCGGCGGGGGAAACGGTGGCCCCTTCCTGCCGACCTTGACGCTGACTCCCGGGATCGGGTCCCCCGGCGACCGCACCTGCTCCTGTGCGTCCACGGCGACTGCAGCAACGAGGGCGGCGCCCACAATGGCGGCGCCGAGCTTCCTGCGACGGCTCGTGACCATGCTCCTCGACTCCATTTCCGCGGCGGGGTGGCGCCGCTGCACCGCAGCCGGCCGGCAGGTGCCGGCGGGCCGAGACGAGATCGTGTCGGAGGCAGTCAACTTGGAGCCTGCAACAGCCTGCGGCAGAGGAAATTCCCCGAGAACCTGTCCAGACACCGCGGCCGCTGGACGGTCGGCAGGAGATCCGGGAATGCGGGACGGCGCCTTCGAGGTATGTCAGACGGAGTCAGTATGAAGCTGCAACGCATCTTCGCCGTGTCGAGGTCCTCCGCAGCCGCCGATGCCGCCCTGCTGGCGCTGAGGGTCGTCGGCGGCATCGCCTTCATGTTCCACGGCTGGAAAAAGATCCACGACCCCTTCGGCTGGATGGGCCCGGACGCCTTCGCGCCGAGCTTCCTTCAGGCCCTGGCGGCGCTCGCCGAGTTCGGGGGCGGGCTGGCGTGGGTCCTCGGGCTGCTGACGCCCCTCGCCTCCGCGGGCATCGCGGCCACGATGGCGGTCGCCGTCTACTTTCACGCCGTCATGCGGGGCGATCCCTTCGTGGCGGCCGGCGCCGGCGGCGCGTACGAGCCCGCGGCGCTCTACCTCTGCGTCGCGCTGCTGCTGATCGCGATCGGACCGGGACGCGTGTCCCTCGACCGCCTGCTCTTCGGACGCCGGTCCTGAGCGCCGCGCAGCCGCCAGCGGCAACCTACATCGCGTTCTTGGCGGCCTTCTTCTTCGCCTTGGCGGCCTTCTTCTCCTTGGGGGAGAGCTTGGGCTTGTTCGTCTTTTCCTTCTTCACCTGACCCTTGGCCATGACGTCCCCTCCAGTCTCGGCGGCGGCCACCGGGTCCGGGGCGCGCCGGATGTAGCTGCCGCTTGCGACGCTGGCTGGCCTCGTGAGCGGAGTCGTCAGGGGTGCCGCTGGTAGATCTTGGCGACGATTTTCCAGCCGTCAGCGCTCCGGTACAGCGACAGGAAGTCGGTGAAGACGTGCTTCCCGTCGCGGCGCAGCTCGACCCTGACGACCGCCGCGTCGCCGCTCTGAGCCACGATCTCGAGCTCGGCGGCGATGTCGGGGGTCACCCGCTGCGGGTCCGCGCCGGCCTTGGCGACCCGCTCGGCCCACTCGTCGAGCGTCACCACCGTTACGCCCTCGTCGCCGTTGACGTACATTCGGAAGCTGTCGTGAAAGCCGGCGCGCATGGCGTCGGCATCGGCGTTGCGGTGGACGCCGTCAACGTATGCGGCCCGGACCACGGCGAGCGGATCGGGGCCCTCGGCTGCCATGGCGAAGGCGGCGACGGCCACAATGGCGGCGGCGAATGAGGTTGTTAATAACCGCATACGAAACCTCCCGACTGTGAAAGTCTCAGGAGACATCCTAACGCGGCCGCTCGGAGATCGTTTCGTTCGGGCATCGGTGCTAGTCTCGTCCCGCCACATGCCGACCGCAGACGACGATCAGCAGGAGGCCACACCCACCTGGAACGGCAACCCGGGTCTCGTCGACGGGTCGATCGCGCTCCCGCCGCGGTGGCGCGTTCACAGCAGGATCGGCGGCGGCGGGCAGGCCGAGGTCTTCCTGGCCCTCGACGCGGAGCTCGAGGAGTGGGTCGCGGTCAAGGTCATGCACCCCGGCCTGTCGGAGGCCGACTCCGAGCGCCTGCGCCGGGAGGTCAGCATCGGCCGCGCGCTCCGCCACCCGAACATCCTCCGGGTCCACGAGCTGATCGACACCTCCCGGGGTTTCGCGGTCGTCCTCGAGTGGGCCCCCCGCGGCAGCCTGGCCGCGCGGCTGCGCTCGAGCGGCCCGCTGCCGATCGCCGAGGCGGTCGCGGTCGCGGCGCAGGCTCTGTCGGCGCTCGCGCACCTCCACGAGCGCCGCCTCGTCCACCGCGACCTCAAGCCCTCGAACCTCCTGGTCGGCGGCGACGGCGCGTTGCGGCTCGCCGACTTCGGCGTCGCACGCTCGCTCGAGACCGGCTTCACCGTGACGAGGACGGGCTCCTCGGTCGGGACCCCGCGCTACATGAGCCCCGAGGCACTGCGCGGCGAGCCGGCCGCCTTCCCCTCCGACCTCTACTCCCTCGGCGTGACTCTGTACGAGCTTCTGACCGGCGAGCCCCCCTTCACAGGCCGCAGCGACTTCGACACCGCCGAGCAGCACCTGCGCGCGCCGGTACCCGACCCGCGCCGGCTGCGACCCGACTGCCCGCGCTGGCTCGCCCGCTTCCTCGCGAGATTGCTCGAGAAGCGGCCCGAGGACCGCTGGCCGAGCGCCGGCGCGGCGCTGCGCGCCTTCGAGCGGCAGCGGATCCCGGTCTCGCGGCGCGTCCTCCGCAGGGCCCTGCTCGGCGGCACCGTCGCGGCAGTCGCCGTCTGCCTCGCCTGGGCCGCGGAGGTCCTGGTGGGCGAGCGCCCGGACCCGGCCTCGGCCCGGCTGCTCGACCGGGAGCTGGTCGCCTACGACGCGCGGGGTGCGGAGCTGTGGCGGGCGGAGGCGGGCCACGACGCGGACGCCAAGGTGCTGGCGGCGGATCTCGTCGGGGACTCGCGTCGGGAGCTCACGCTGCTGCGCCGCGCCGCCCCGACGTCCTCGGGCTCCTCCTTCGAGCTGGCGGTCCTCGGACCGGACGCGGCGGCGCTGCGATCCGAGGGCATCGCGTTCGAGGATCTCGATGTCGTGTACCCGGAGCTGCGCCGCAGCTACCGCCCGACCTTCCTCACCGCTGCCGACACCGACGGTGACGGACGGAGCGAGCTGCTGTGGGTGGTGCACCACGAGCCCTGGTACCCCTCCGCGGTCGGGCTCTGGAACCTCGGCGCCGGCGAGGAGCCGGGCGCGGTCCTGATCCACTCGGGCCACGTCCAGCGGCTGGCCGCCGGCGATCTCGACGGCGACGGCGATCAGGAGCTCGTAGCCTCGGCGATCAATAACGTGCTCGGCTACCAGACCGTGCTCGTGGTGCTCGAACCCAGGCGGCAGCCCCGCCGGCCGCGGCCGGCAGCGGGCTTCTCTCCGGACCTCCTGCGACAGTGGGCCGGTTCGCGCGGGGACGCCGAGCGGCCGGTCCGCGCCTACACCCTGCTCGGTCAGGATGGGCCGCCGCAGCGAGAGATCTCGATCGTCGACGGGCGCATCACGGTCGGCGTGGCCGGCTCGGCGGCGGCTCTCGACCGCGACGGCAACCCGGAGGGCTTTCCCCTCCACGGTCGCGGGCCGGCCGCGCGCCAGGCCTTCTGGGACGAGCTCGCGCTCACCTGCTTCGAACTCCAGCGCGACCCCTCCGCCGCCCCGCGCGTGATCGCCGCCCTCGACCACCGGCATGCCGCGGTGCTCGCCGAGCCGCCGATGGCGGTCGGCGCGCGGCTGCTGCTCGCACGCTCCCTGGGGCGGGGCGGCGACCCGGCGGGAGCGGCGCGCGTCCTCACCGCGGCCGCCGACCGCCACCCCGACGAGGCGGGGCTCCGGATCGCGCTCGCAGAGCAGCTCGCACTGGGGGGCCGGCCGGCGGAGGCCTTCACGGAGCTCAAGCGCGCGGCCCGCCTCGAACGGATCGGCACCCTCGGCCTGCGGGCACTCACGGACCTGGTCTTCGTCGCCGGCGCCCTGGCCGACAGCGGGCGCTACGACGAGGCGATCGGGTGGTACCGGGCCCAGGGTTGGCTCCTCGACGAGGCAAGCACGAACCAACTCCGGGCGCTGTGGTCCTTTCTCGCCCGGGAGTGGGGCGACCCCTCGCTCGCCGCAGCGACAGGTCACGGAACCTCGACCGAAGCCGAAGTGGCTGTGCTGTGGGCGTCGCTCGAGCAGGGGGCGGATGCCGCGCAGGTCGCCGGTCGGGCGCGGGCCCTGCGCGATCAGGTCGAGGTCCGGGACATGGCAGGCTGCCTCGAGGCCTGGTGCCTCCTCCGCGAGGGCCGGGCCGAGGCCGCGGAGGAGGCCGCGGCGGCGGCTCGCGACGGTCTCGAGGCGCGGGCGAGGGAGTCGCTCCGCGTCGCGGTCTGGGTGCCGGTGGCGGAGTGGGTCGAGGACCGGGCACGGCACGCGCGGGGCCGCGCGCCGAGGCCGGCGGCCACGCCCTCGGGAGGCGGACGTCTCAGCCTCAGTGCGTGGACACGGGTCGGATCGCCCCCGGGCTGAGCCCTCGCCGGTCTGGCCGCCACCGCCGGCGACTCAGCCGGTCCGCGGCGCCGGCGGTTCCTGAAAACTGCAGAAGTCTCCTCGGCGCAGACGCCGCAGCGGGCGAGCGCGGCCTCGAGGGTGCCGCCGTCGGCGTTCACCACGGGCTCGACGTCGGAGGCGATGAAGGTCGCGCGCACCCGCTCAGTCGCTTGGCATACCGCCCAGCGCCTGAGCAGCCGAGCTTCCGACCGGGCCGCGATGCCGGCGGTCGGCGTGAGCGAAGCTCAGGCGCCGCGAGGGTTTCCGCCGGTCGCAGTGGGCACCGCCGGCTCCGGAACGCCGGGAACGGTTCTTGCGACGTCCTCCTGATCGACGGCCAGGCATTGCAGCCGCGTCAGGCCTGCGGAAGGAGGGTGATCGTGACCAGCACGCGCATCGGAGTGGCTCTGCTCATCGGGTCGATCGCGATCCTGGTGCCGGCGTCTGCCGGGGCGGCCAGGGACCCCGCCGGTCTCTTCATCGAGCCCGCCTTCGTGCCGCCGGACTTCGCGAACGGCGACAGCGCCACGGTGACCTCGGGCGAAATCCGGACCTTTACCGCCAGCTGCACCTGCGCCCGCCAGCCGGGCACCGCGCCCTGTGCGGGCTCGGTGGCGGTCCAGGCCTCGAACGGCCTCAGCTGGTCCGACCTCGGGAGCAACGCCTGCGCGGCCGACGAGGGCCAGAGCTGCAGCGCCGCCTTCACGCGCATCTTCGACGCGCCGGGCACTTTCTTCTTCCGCGTCTACTGCGACGAGACCGATGGCACTGACGGCATCCACGATCCCGCGAAGGTCGTGACCATCACGGTCGAGGAGCCCACCCCGACGTGCAGCAGTGGCGAGACGCGCCCGTGCCCGTTGCAGGAGGGCGTCTGCGCCGGGTCGATGGAAACGTGTGTCGGCGGCGAGTGGCAGCCGTGCGACTACGGGATGGCGTACGAGGAGGTCGAGTCGACCTGCGGCGACGGCCTCGACACCGACTGCGACGGCATCCCGGTTTGTGGCGGCGAAGGGGTGGTCAACGAGCTCTTTCTGTCCGAGGTCAACGCCACCAGCTCGTTGGAGGTCTATGAGTACCGCGATGGGATCTACCGCGAGGTGTGGTCGACACGGACCGCCGATACCAACGGCACCGGCGGCGGCGGCGAGGCGGGCGACCTCACCGGCGACGGCATCCCCGAGATCGTCCTGCAGCGCATCACCGGCACCTCCGCCAACCGGATCGAGGTCTGGACCCTCGATCCCCGCCGGCCCACCTGGTACCGCCTTTGGGCGGGGCCGGAGCAGGGCGGCTACTACCTGATGGTGGGCGACATCATCGATGCCGACCTCGACGGCGACAAGGAGCTGCTGATCTCCGATTACTGGAATCATCAGCTCGTACTGTACGGATGGAACGGTGTCGGCCTCGAGGTCCAGTCGGTGGTCCAAGAGTGCCCCAACGAGCGCGGCGCCCTCTTCATCGCCACCGCCGGCGACCTCGATGGCGACGGCACGCCGGAGATCCTCTACCAGTGCGACACCCCGGACCCGATCATCGTCCACGAGTTCGACGGTCAGGGCTTCGCCGAGGTCGGGCGGGTGGACGTACCCATCAATCTCTACGGCCTGCCGATGATCGTCGACGACATGGAGACCGCCGACGTCAACCACGACGGCCGGGCCGACGCGGTGTTCTGCGGCAACAGCGGCCAGGTCCACGTGCTCAGCCATCTCAGCGGCACGTACCTCATCGAGTACAGCTCAGATCCGCCCTCTCAGTTCGGAGTCTTCTCGCAGACCTGCAGCGCCGGCGACGTCACCGGGGACGGCCTCGCCGACATCGTGGTGGTCAACAGCGAGACCGTCCAGGTTCACACCTTCAACGAAGGCACCGGCTACTCGCTGCTGTGGTCCGACGGGCCCGTGGGCATCACGCCCGGGCTCGGCTCGTCCTTCGTCGGCGACGCCGACAACGACGGCCGCGGCGAGTTTCTGTGGGGACGCCCGATCGGCGCCGGCTACCACCTCTACGAGAGCGATGACGTGCCGGCATCCGAATTCGAGATCACGAGCGCATTCGGCACAATCTGGGGCGGCGGCTCGATCATCGTCGCCGACCTCGACCCGACCAACAACCGGCCGCCGGTGGACTGCGACGACAGCGATCCCGAGAAGGGGGGCTACGAGATCTGCGGCGACGGCATCGACAACAACTGCGACGGATCCACCGACGAGCAGTGCGATCTCTCGTACTGCGGCGACAACGTCTGCGGCGGCCTCACCCTCGGGGAGTCCTGCACGAGCTGTCCCGACGACTGCGGCTGCCTCGGGCCCGGCTGCCGCCACGGCTGCTGCGGCGACGGCGTCTGCGGCAAGCTCGAGAGCCCCGACAACTGCCCGGTGGACTGCCGGTGATCAGCCTGCGCGAAACGACGGGGGGCGGGGTGGAGCCCCGCCCCTCGCGTTGACTCAGAGTCCCCTTACCAGATCTTCACCCGCTGCTCGGGCGGGAGCCACATGCCGTCGCCCTCCCGGACGTCGAAGGCGGCCACGAACTCGGGCATGTTGGGCAGGGTGCCGTTGACCCGGAACTCGGGCGGCGAGTGGGGGTCGGTCTGGACGCGATTGCGTGTCGCCTCGTCGGTCGACTTGAACTTCCACACCTGGCCGATGCCGAGGAAGAAGCGCTGGTCGCCGGTGAAGCCGTCCAGCACCGGCGGCTCCTTCCCGCCGAGCGCGATCCGGTACGCCCGGTAGGCGATGGTGAGCCCGGCGAGGTCGCCGATGTTCTCGCCCAGGGTCAGCTCGCCGTTGACCTTGAGGTCGTCGAAGACCTGGAAACGCCCGAACTGCTCGACGAGCGCGGCGGTCCGCTCCGCGAACTTCGCCTGATCCTGCTCGGTCCACCAGTTGCGGAGGTTGCCGTCGCCGTCGTACTTGGCGCCCTGGTCGTCGAAGCCGTGCCCCATCTCGTGGCCGATCACCGCGCCGATGGCGCCGTAGTTGACGGCGTCGTCGGCGCCGAGGTTGAAGAAGGGCGGCTGGAGGATCGCGGCCGGGAAGATGACCTCGTTCTGGGTCGGGATGTAGCCGGCGTTGACGGTCTGCGGGTTCATCACCCACACCCACTTCTGGATCGGTCCGCCGAGCCGCCTGCGGAAGAGCTCGAAGCCGAAGCGGTTGGCGCGCCGGACGTTGCCGACCAGGTCGCCGGGAACGATCTCGAGCGGGGAGTAGTCCTCCCAGCGGTCCGGGTAGCCGATCTTGGGCGTGAACTTCGCGAGCTTGACGAGGGCCGCCTGCTTGGTCTCGGGGCTCATCCAGTCGAGCTCGGCGATCGCCTCGCCGTAGGCCTTCTGGATGTTCCCGACCAGCTCGACCATGCGTTCCTTCGCCGCGGGCGGGAAGTGGCGGGCGACGTAGACCTTGCCGACGATCTCGCCGAGGCTGCCGTTGACCAGGTCGACACCGCGCTTCCAGCGCGGGCGTTGCTCCTGCTGGCCCTCGAGGATACGGCCGTAGAAGTCGAAGTTCTGCTCGTCGAGGGCGGTGCCGAGGTAGGGCGCGAAGCTGTTCAGGACCTGCCAGCGCAGGAAGGTCTTCCAGTCGTCGAGCGAGGTGCGCTCGAAGACCGCGCCGAAGCCCTCGAGGTAGCTCGGCTGGCGGACGATGAGGTCGGCCTGGTCCGCGATTCCGGCCGCCTGGAGGTAGCTCGACCAGTCGATGCCGGCGGCGAGCCCGCCGAGAGCGGCCGTCTCGACCCTGTTGTAGGTCGCCTCGCTGTCCCGATTCTGGACCGTGGTCCAGTGGTGCGAGGCGAGCTCGGTCTCGAGCTCGACGAGCCTCGCCGCCGAGCCGGCCGGATCGTCGAAGCCTGCGAGCTCGAACATCCTCTGGATGTGGGCACGGTACTTCTCGCGCAGCTCCACCGAGCGCTCGTCGTCCCGGAAGTAGTAGTCGCGGTCGGGCAGGCCGAGGCCGGACTGGCCCATGTGGGCCACATAGCGGGTCGAGTCCTTGGCGTCGACCCAGATGTAGAGCGAGAGGGGCGCCCCGGCGCCCTCGATACCGAGCGTCGCGAACAGCGCCGCGAGCTCGTCCTTGCCGGCCACGGCGTCGATCGCCGCCAGCTTGTCCGCGAGCGGCGCCATGCCAAGCTCGTCGAGGCGCGCGACGTCCATGAACGAGTTGTAGAGGTCAGCCACCTTCTGCTCGTCCGAGCCGGGCTCGAGGTCGCTGCGTCCGGCCAGCTCCTCGATGATCGCCCGCACGTCCTCGCGCGCCGCGTCGCGGAGATCCATGAAGACACCCGTCGAGCTGCGGTCGGGCGGAATCTCGGTGGTCGCGAGCCAGGTGCCGTTGACGTAGCGGAAGAAGTCGTCCTGCGGCCGGACCGCGGGGTCCATGTTCGCGAGGTCGATGCCGCTCGCGAGAGGCGCCTGCGCGGCCGGCTCCTCGGTCGCCGTGGTCGCGCAGCCGACGGAGATCAGGAGACAAACCGAAGCCACCATCACTCGTTTCATCGCGTTCCTCCTAAGAATGTCCGAGACCTCAACCGGCAGGGCCCGGCGGCCTGCATCGCGCGCGGCCGCGGGAGCACCACCGGCACGGCCTCGAGGTGTATCCGCACGAACCAGCGAGAAGTTTCAGCAGGTGCAGCACGTCCTTTGCATCATGTCTCAAACGTGCTACGGTTGCCCCGACCTCAACATCGAACAACGACGCTCAGTCTGGAGGAATGTCCATGACGACCAGGACCCACGAGATCGCCGACGGCATCTTCCGTTTTTCGACCCTGGTGCCGGAGGTCACGCCGGACGGCTTCACCTTCAACCAGTTCCTGATCCGCGGCGAGGAGCCGCTGCTCTTCCACACCGGCCTGCGGGCGATGTTCCCGCTCGTGGCCGAGGCGGTGTCCCGGGTGGTTCCCCTCAATACCATCCGCTGGATCACCTTCGGCCACGTCGAGGCCGACGAGTGCGGCTCGATGAACGAGTGGCTGGCGGCCGCCCCCCGCGCCCAGGTGGCGCACGGCGCCGTCGGCGTGATGGTCTCGCTCAACGACCTCGCGGACCGGCCTCCGCGGGCCCTCCAGGACGGAGACGTTCTGGACCTGGGAGGTCGCCGCGTCCGCCACATCGACACCGCGCACGTCCCGCACGGCTGGGAGTCGCGGGTCCTCTTCGAGGAGACCACGCGCACCCTCCTCTGCGGCGACCTCTTCACCCACACCGGTGACGGGCCGCCGCTGACGGCTGGGGACATCGTCGGCCCGGCCAGGGCGGCTGAGGAGATGTTCCGCGCGAGCTGTCTCACCCCGACGACGGGCGCCGTCATCCGCAAGCTGGCGGAGCTCGCGCCCTCGACCCTGGCGGTGATGCACGGCTCGTCGTTCAACGGCGACACCCGGCAGGCCCTGCACGACCTGGCCGAGCTCTACGACGGCCTCCACCGGGCCGCGGCGGGCGAGCGGGCCTAGAGCTGCGGGACGCGGTCGCGGCCCGCTGCGCTCAGGGCGCGGCTGCGGCCTGCGCGACGTTCGGGCACTCACACTCCGGGCAGCCGCGGTCGAAGACCACCTTCCAGCGGCCGTCGGCCCCGCGCCGCCAGACGGTGTTGAAGGTGCCGACGCGGCGGCCGTCGGGCGCGAGCACCGGCCCCGAGGTCAGGCCGAGGCTGCCCGAGTCGAGCACCGTCGCCGACTCCGGCCGCCACGAGAACGGCGCCTCCGGGCCATCGAAGAGCGGCTTCCAGGCGGCCGCCACGGCCTCGCTGCCGCGGATCTCGCCGCGGCGGCCGAAGAACACGGCCTCGGCGGCGAGGTAGGTCACGAAGGCGGCATGGTCGCGCTCGGCCATCGTTCGCGCGAAGGCCTCCTCGGCCGCGGCGAGCTCTGTCGCGAGGCGGCCGGTGTCGCCTTCGGCGACGGCGTCAGCGGGTGGCGAAGCGCCCTGGCCGAGAGCGAGGGCGGCGGCGAGCAGGGTGATCGCGAGCGACAGGCGCATGGTTTGAGCCTCCCCGATGGTGCGCAGCCGGCCGGGCCGCGTCGCAGTGCGCTCCGGCCGACGCAAGCCATTGTCACCCGGGGCGAAGGCGTCAGCAGCCTCCGGGGCGGGAATTTCTTCGCGTGATTGCGGTTGCCAGGCTCAGCACTCTGCATCAGTAGCAGACCGAAGGCGCTCTCGGGAGGCCTGTCGGGCGGGTCGGCGAGGAGCGACGGATCGAGCGTCGTGCCCGGCCGCGGCGAGCGGCTCGGGCGTGCCCTGGGAGGGGCTGGTATTCATGAAGATCAGCGAAGGCAACTGCAGTGGTGGGTTTCCTTGGGCCGGGCCCGGACTCGGTGCGTGCCTGCTTGCGATCGCGCTGACAGCGGCCGCGCCGCGGCCGGCCGCGGCGCAGACCCGCCCGACGACAAGGCCGCCGGTGGCCCAGCAGCCGGGCATGGCGGCGAAGGAGATCGATTCCGCCGCCCTGGCCAAGGCCGATGCGAGGAACGCCGCGCTGGCCCTGTGTCGCGACCTCAGGCTCTACAGCGAAACCAGCAGAACCACCGGAGGGCTCGGCGAATCGCCGGCACTCTTCTCCGCACTGAAGCCGCTCTGTGCGGAGGTGGAGGAGCCCACAGGTCGCCAGCAGATTGGATATTGCTATGGGAAGGACGGGGGCATCGTCTTTTCGGGACCCTGTGCGACGCACTGGTGGGAGCCTCTGTGGGACGGGACGTCGTGGTGTGGCGATATCGGGTTTGCATGTATGGCGTTCGGCGGGAAATGGGAGACCAGGTAGTGAAGGCCGAATCGATGGCGGAGCCTCGCGTGTGACCCAAATTGCCTCGCGAGCGGAGTGAATGCCGGCGCCAGGACGATTCGACGGCGGTCTCCATTCTCGAAGGGTCGCGAACTGCTTCCAGGCGAGCCGCTTCGCGCAACCTACAGCGCGAGACCGACCAGCTCCCCGGTCGGCGGGCGGAAGCGCTCGCGCGGCCAGCCGAGGGCGTCGTCGATCGCGGTGAGCATGGCGCCCCGATTCTCGGGAAGACGGCCGCGGACGTCGAGGAAGTTGCTGAGGTGATCCGAGAGCAGGGTGGTCGGCCCCGCGATCAGCTCGACGAGACGACGGACCTCCACCAGTGCCTGGTAGGGGTCGAGCAGGGTCAACTCGCCGCGCTGCCAGCGCTCGCACCACGGGGTGCCGGGGACGGGGACGAAGGTCCGCAGGCGGACGAAGTCGGGGCTCGCGAGGTTGAGGACGCGGGCGCTGCCCTCGGCGTGCTCCCGCCAGCGCTCGAGCCCGGCCACCCCGACCATGATGTACACCGAGAGCTCGATGCCCGCCGCCATGACGTGGCCGAAGGCGCGGGCCGCGCCCGCGGGATCGACGCCCTTGCCGAGCTCGGCGAGGGTCACCGCGTCGCCCGACTCGAGCCCGGAGTGGATTCTGGTGATGCCGGCAGCAGCGATCTGCCGCCACTCCTCGAGGCTCTTCGCCGCCAGGAACTTCGCCGAGCCGTACATGGTGATGCGCGCGAGCTCCGGGAAGCGCGCCCGCGCGGCCCCGGCGATGGCGACCAGGGTGGCCGTGGGGAGGCAGGCGGTGTTGCCGTCGGCGAGGAAGATCGTACGCAGGCCGGGGCCGAAGATCGTCAGCGCCGCGTCGAGATCCTCGACGATCTCGGCGAGCGGGCGCCGCGCGAAGCTCGTGCCGCGGTACATGCCGCAGAAGGCGCAGTGGTTGTGGGGGCAGCCGAAGGTCGCCTGGATGACCAGTGAGCCCGCCTCGGAGGGCGGCCGGTAGACCGTGCCCCGGTAGCGCACGGCCCAATGGTAGCCCGGCCGCGCTAGCCGATCGGCATCCGCCCCGCGTTGGCGGCGAGCCAGGCCTCGAAGCTCTGCAGCTTCGGGTTGAGCGCACGGGCGACCGCCGGGTCGCGGTGTCCGCGGAAGACCTTTTCGAAGTCGCGCTTGAACTGGAACATGTTGCCGAGGTCGTCGGCGCCGGGGAAGCCGAGCGCGCGGTAGGCCGCGGGCTCGATCGCCTGGTAGCGGACGGTGCGCCGCAGCGCCTTCGTCAGCGCGGCGGCCATCTCGCCGCCGCTCAGGTGCTCGCCGGCGACCCCGACCGTCGTTCCGACGAGCTCGTCGCCGCGGCGGAAGACGCCGAGGGCGCAGCGGCCGATGTCCTCGACGGCCATCCCCGGCAGCTTGGCGGTGCCCATCGGCAGGGTGAAGACCAGCTCGCCCGCTCCGTCCTCCTTGGGTCCCATGCCGAAGTGGATCAGGTTCTCCCAGTAGAACGAGGTCAGGAGGTTGGTGGTCGGCACGCCGAGCTCGGCGAAGACCCGATCGGCCTCGCCCTTGGCGTCGAAGTGCGGAACCTTGTACGAGCCCATCAGCGTCGGCATGCGCTCGTCGTCGAGCGGCACCCAGCGCCGCGTGTCCTCGAGGGTCGACCAGACGAGGTGCCGCACGCCCGTCGCCTTGGCGGCCGCGGCCATGGTGCGCGCCTGCTGCAGCTCCCGCTCGGGCGAGAAGTGCTCCCAGAACGCGGTGACGCAGAAGGCGCCCCAGGCGCCGTCGAAGGCGCGCTCGAGGCTCCCCGGGTCATCGAGGTCGGTCGCCATCAGCTTCGCGCCCCGGGACGCGAGCGCCCGCGCCGCCGGCGAGTCGAGCTTGCGGGTCAGCGCCCGCACCGCGAACTCGGACCGCGATGATCCTGCGCTCTGCCATGGTCTGCCTCCTCTTCGCCCGCACCACATCGGGCGGGCGGTGGTTAGTGGTCTGAGATCGATTCTGACGCCATAACGGATGCCGGTAGCGACTGATTCCCTGGGGGCTGTGCGCCCCAGCCGCATCAGCAAACGGGCCTGCAGTCGGCACACCGCCGGAACGTGAGCTGACATTGACAAGGGCCGAGTCGAGAGCCGTCCTCCTGACTCCCCGGCAGATGCCCGTCAGGTCGGCCCGAGGTTCAGATTCCAGGTCAGCACCAGCCCGCCGGGAAGGACCTCGAGGTGGACCTGGGATCGGGTGGCCTGCGCCTCGTCGTGGGCCTGGTTGAGAGCGCCGCCGACGGCCAGCCCGGTGACTGCCCCGAGGAACACGTCCGGCGCCCAGTGCTTGTCGGCGTCGATGCGTTGCAGCGCGACCAGCACCATCCCTGAGTAGAGCAGTGCGGAGATTCCGTGCTTGAGGATCCGGCGGCCGGTCCCGTCCCCGGGCTGCACCCGCAGGTACTGGCGACGGAGCGGCGGGATTACCGAGGCGGCGAGCGCCACGTCGACGGAAACCCCGCGGCCCTCCGTCGAGAAGAGCTCGACGTTATTGCCGTCTTCCGGCCGCTCGGCTGCGAGCACGAAGCTGCCGATCCCTGCCACCGCCGCGCTCATGGCCCAAGACTCCAACACGAGCTGCGCGGCTTCCCGCTCACGCTCGTTATCGGTCAATTGCGAGGCGGCCCAGGCTGCGAAGGCGACGGCGGGTGCAAAGCCTGCGCCGCCCATGATCCGCGACGAGTTCAGGAAGTCGGTCCTGCTGTCGCTGCTGCTGTCCTGCCACGCCTCCCGGATGTCCTCGCGGAAAACGTAGAGAGCGGCAGTCGTGCCGGTGACCGCGAGCGCGCTCCACTTCTCGCCGGAGCTCAGGTTCGCGGGTTTGCGCGCAACGAAAGGGAGGTCGTGGCGCAGACGGGCCCAGCCGTAGGGCTTCTCGGGTGGTGAGGGGCCTCCAGCGGCCTCGTCAGCCGGTGCGGGGCCGGCGGTCCTCTGGGGTGGGACCGGGTGGATCAGGTGCGGTGGCAGCTCAAGTGAGGCCGTGGCAGTGGTGGCTCCCGCGAGCTCGTCCGCGAGCGCCGCCGCGATGCCGAGCGGGAGAGGTCGACCCGCAGCCGGGCCGTGCAGGCTCGCGGCGGCCTGGAGCCGAAGCCCGGTCGTCCCGGCGGCCGCCGGCTGCAGCGCGGCCGCGAGCAGGCCTGCTGTCACCAGCACCGCGCGCAGGGCGGCTCTCGGGCTTCTGGTGTGGCGGCTCGGTGCCATTTTCAGTCCGGACGAGATCGGTGCTCATCATAAGCCTGCGGCGGCCTCCGCCGCTTGAGCCCGCGCTCACTGAGGTGACGGCCGTCTTCATCTCGGTCGACAACCAGATCGGGTACCCGGGCGCCACTGGGACCCTGCTCGTGGACGAGCTCGGCCTCTACTGAGGGCGGGCGGTTGTCACACCGCGACCAGAACCTCGAAGCCGCCCCAGAACATGCGCGAGCCGTCGAAGGGCATCTTCGTGGGGTCCATCATCTTCGCGAGGCGCGGGTCCTTCATGACCTTGGCGAGGACGCGGTCGCGGTGCGCGCGGGAGCGGTAGGTGATCCAGGAGAACACCACCGTCTCGCTGCGCTTGAGCATCACCGCCTGCGGGAACGAGGTCAGCTTGCCGGGCTTGACGTCCTCCGCCACGCACTCGACGTACTCGAGCGCGCCGTGCTCCTTCCACACCTTGCCGGCGAGGCGCGCGATGCGCCGGTACTCGCCGAGCTTCTTCTTCGGCACCGGGATCACGAAACCGTCGACGTACTTCATCGCTCCTCCTTGTGCTGGTCGCGCGGGCGGTCTCTGCCTCCCGGCAACAGTGCTCGGCAGGGGAGCATTCCGCACCGCGCTCCAGCTCCGCCGCGGCCCCCGCCGGATCAGGGGTGGAAGCCGAGCTGCACGACGAGCTTCCAGACCCGGGCGGCGTAGCGCAGCAGCCCGAGCAGCGCGAGCCCTCCGAGCCCGGCCGCGAGCCACAGGTTTCCCGGGCTGAGGCGCGCCGCGAGCACGAAGGCCGCGGCGGCGACGGCCGCCACCGCCGGGAGGATGACCAGCAGCCACAGGCTCCAGGGCGGCCACGGCCACACCTCCTCGCCGAAGAGGAAGCGCCACAGCGAGTAGAAGACGAACTGGTAGGCGAGGCAGTAGATGCCGACGGCGGCGACCGCCGCGGCCGCGACCCGAAGTCGCCTCGTGCGAGCCGGAGACGTCATGGCATGGACCCCCGCGCGAATTCATAGCACGGGACGGCGGCGTCCGAGCCCATTCCGGAGTTCTCCGCCGCCGATTGACACCATCGTCGGGGGCTTCCATATTCCCCATAGGAATCGTGCGCAACCGAGCACCTCGCCGGGAGGCCGCCGGCGCCGCGGCAGCCCTCGCGAGCGCGGAGGACACCATGGCGGCCCTCTCGTTTCCCCAGTTCCTGCACCGCTACGGGATCAAGATGCTGGTGACGAGCACCCCCGACATCGTGCCCGGCGCGATCATCGAGAAACGCAAGCGGGGGTACTTCAAGTACGGCCACCTGCAGGCGATCCTCGGGGGCAGCGACGCGAGCTGGGAGCACCGGCTGCAGCCGGCGAACATGGTCTACGGCACGGTCGAGCGCAGCCTCAGCCTCAAGGCGAAGGCGAGCCTGAGCGAGTTCGGCGTGACCATCGGCGGCGGGCTCGAGCGGGCGAAGGCGGTGAGCTTCTTCCTGCAGAACGTCCAGGCCAGGATCCTGGTCCACCGCAGCAAGATGGACCTCATCCCGGAGCTCTTCCGGTACCGCGAAAGGAACCGGCGCAGGTGGAACGCCGAGCTCAATGACACGTGGGTCGCCGACTACACCTACTATGCGACCCAGGTGACGATCTCCTTCGAAACCGAGGGCGGTGTCGACATCCAGGCCGATGTCGCGCAGCACGTCTCGGTCTCGGCCACCGCCGCCGTCGCCTGGAAGTCCAAGCGCAGCTTCACCGTCACCACCACCGACGAGGTGCCCTTCGGGTTCTCGGGCTGGAAGCTCTGAGGCGGGTGCGCGCCAGCGGCCGCGGAAGGGCACAGTCGGGCAGAGGAGCAGAGGAGCAGAGGGGCAGAGGAGCGGAGGGGCAGAGGAGCGAGATGCCCTGTCTGCAGCCACGGGACGAGGCCCGCGCCGTTGACATCCTGAACCAGTTCACCATATTGTATTCCAGTTATTTGAGATGACAGCCGTCGAGCACGAGCCCGAGATCGCGACCGCTGCCGCGGCGGAGCCGGCGCAGGGGATCCGCGACTACCTGCGGCGGCCGCTCGACATCCTCCGGGGTTACCGCCGGCAGGACCTGCCGCCCGATGTCGTCGCCGGCCTGACGGTGGCGGCGGTGGCGATCCCGCAGTCGATCGCCTACGCCTCGATCGCCGAGCTGCCCCCGCAGACCGGGCTCTACGCCGCCGCGGTGGCCGCAGCCGTCGGCTCGCTGTGGGGCTCGTCGCGCTTCCTCGCGACCGGGCCCGTCAACGCGGTCTCGCTGCTCGTGCTGCCGATCCTCATGGGCGTCGCCGAGATCGGCAGCCCCGGCTTCCTCATCGCCGCGAGCACCCTCGCCCTGATGGTCGGGGTCCTCAACATCGTCCTCGCGGTGCTGCGCTTCGGCGGGCTGGTGACGCTCGCCTCGCGCGCAGTCCTCATCGGCTTCACCGCGGGCGCCGCGATCCACATCGCGGTGGGCCAGCTCAAGCACCTGCTGCGGGTCGACGAGCCCGCGGCGCCCGAGCTCTACAACCAGCTGCTGGCGATCGCCAGGGAGCTCGACCAGGTCCACCCCTTGAGCCTCGGGCTCGGGCTCGGGACCCTGGCCGTGCTGCTCCTCCTGCGGCGCCTCGGCCCGCGCGTGCCGGCGGCCCTGGCGGCGATCAGCGCGGCCGCGGCCGCGGTCGCGGTCTTCGGCCTCGAAGCCCAGGGGGTCAAGGTGGTGGGTGAGATCCCGCGCAGCCTGCCGCCGCTGACCTGGGCCTCGCTGCACGCCCTGCCCGACCTCGACATGATCCGGGACCTCGGCATGGGGGCGCTCGCCGTCGCCGCCCTCGGTCTGGTCGAGGCGGTCGCATCCGGCCAGGCGCTGGCGCGCCGGGACGGCGACCGCATCGATGCCAACCAGGAGTTCTTCGGCCAGGGCCTCGCCAACCTCGCCGCCGGGCTGTTCTCCGGTTACCCGTGCTCGGGCTCCTTCACGCGCTCGGCCGCCGCGCAGCAGGTCGGCGCCCGCACCGCCGTGACCGGCGTCGTCACCGGCGCCGCCGTCATGCTCGGCATGCTCCTCCTCGCGCCCTACGCGCGCTTCATCCCGCGCGCGGCGATCGCCGGCGTGCTGCTCGCCATCGCGTGGGGCATGATCGAGCGCTTCGAGATACGCCGCGTGCTGAGGTCCTCGCGCACCGAGGGCACGATCATGGGCGTGACCTTTGCCGCGACCCTGACCCAGCCGCTCGACTTCGCGATCCTGGCCGGCATCCTGTTCTCGCTCGCCTTCTTCGTCATCCGCTCCAGCCTGCCGCGGGTCTACCAGGTCGTCCCCGATGCGCTCTTCCGCCACCTCGTGCGCGCCGGCGACCGCCCGGTCTGCCCGCAGCTCGCGATCATGAACATCCGCGGCCCGTTGTTCTTCGGCGCGGTCCACCACATCGAGGAGGAGCTGCGCCACAACCTCGAAACGAACCCGGGCCAGCACCTGCTGGTGCTGCGCATGCACGGCGTCGACATCATCGACCTCAGCGGCATCGAGATGCTGGAGGCCACGGTCACGACCTACCGCTCCTTCGGCGGCGACGTCTTCTTCGTTCGCCTCCGCGAGCCGGTCGAGCAGGTGATGCGCGATTCCGGCTTCCTCGACCTCGTCGGCCTCGACCATGTCCTGCCCCAGGAGGGCGCGATCGAGCATCTCTTCGCCGAGGTCGTCGACCCGGCGGTCTGCGCCTACGAGTGCGAGCAGCGGGTGTTCGCCGAGTGCCAGGCGCTCGAGAAGTACCGCTACCGCGAGCAGGTGCTGCCGGTGGCTCGGGTCACCCTCGACCCCGCCCACCACGTCACGGTCGAGGACTTCCGGCGCCTCGCGGCCGACCCGGACGCTCTCCTCATCGACGTCCGCGAGCCGGCCGAGTTCGCCCGCGGCCACATCCCAGGCGCCCGCCTGCTGCCGTTGCGGCGCGTCCTCGACGAGGGGCCGGAGCTCGCCCGCGACCGGCGCCTGCTGCTCGCCTGCCGCTCCGGCCGCCGCACCCTGCGCGCCATGCACATGCTGCGCAGCATGGGCTTCAACGAGGTCTACGGCCTGCGCGGCGGCATCCTCGCCTGGCAGGCGGCCGGTCTGCCGGTGGCGGTGGAGAGGGCGGAGGACACCCGAGGCGCCGCATCCGAAGGCTGACGCGCCGGCCGGCGCGTGCCACAATGCGAGCAGACGTAGCGGGCACAGGGAGGTCGATCATGGGCGGGAGCATCGACCGTCGCGCCTTCCTCAAGCTGGGGGCGGCCTCCGCCGGCGCGGCCATCGGCTGCGGCGGAGCCGCCGGTCCCAGGGACGCACCGCCGGGTGGGATGCGGTACCGGCCGCTCGGCGCCACGGGGCTCCGGGTCTCCGAGGTCGCCTTCGGGGCGCACGGGGTCGACAACGCGGGGGTGATGGCGGCCGCGCTCGAAGCGGGAGTCACCACCTTCTGCACCTCGGGCGGCTACCTCGACGGCCGCGAGGAAACGGCGCTCGGCGAGGCCATCGCCAGGATCGGCGTCCCGCGGGAGCGGCTCGTTCTCATGACGGGGGCCGACCTCAGAGGCAACGAGACCGTCGACTCCTGGCTCCGCGACCTCGACGCGAGCCTGCGCCGGCTGCGCACCGACGTCCTGGACATCTACTACAACGCGATGGTGCAGACCCCCGCCCAGGTCAGGTCCGAGGTGCTGCTCGAGGCCTTCGACCGGGCGCGGGCGGCGGGCAAGGTCCGGCACCTCGGCGTGTCCGGCCACCACGGCGGGCTCCAGGAGTGCCTCGAGGCCGCCCTCGAGTGCGGCGCCTACGAGGTCTTCTTCACCAAGTACGACTTCGTCTCCTACCCCGACCAGGACCAGCTCCTGCGCCGCGCCGCCGCGCGCGGCATCGGCACCATGGTCTTCAAGACCACCGCCGGCAACCGCCAGCGCGAGATCAAGGACCTCGAGGCGGGCGGGCTGAGCTTCCGGCAGGCGACGATCCGCTGGGCGCTGTCCAACCCGGACGTGGCCAGCGTGGCGGTGACCATGACCAGCTTCGATCGCGTCTCCGAGGCCGTGGCCGCGGTCGGCGCGAGCCTGAGCGCTGCCGAGGTGGCGATGCTGCGCCGCTACGCGGGCGAGATGTATCACAGATACTGCCGCTTCTGTGCCACCTGCGAGGGCAGCTGCCCGCACCACGTCGCGGTGGCCGAGGTGATGCGCTACCAGATGTACTTCGCGCACTACGGCCGCGAGAAGGAGGCGATGCGCCTCTACGGCCGGCTGCCGTCGACGGCCACCGCCGCCCCGTGCCGCGCCTGCGCCGGCCACTGCGACGACGCCTGCCCCTTCGGCCGCGCCGTGCGCGAGGGGCTTGTGGCGGCGCACGAGCAGCTGAGCTTCGCGAGGGCCTGAGGGTGCGCCGGCGGAGCGCTGCGGCGCTGCTCGCGCTGACGGTGCTCGCCGGCTGCGGGGGAGGCAGGGCGCCGCGCGACGAGCCCTCCGAGCCCGCGGCGCTGCTGCCGGCGGCGCAGGAGATCCCCGGCTGGAGCCTCGTCGAAGGCCCGACCGCGTTCGCCCCGGAGACGCTCTACGAGCACCTCGACGGCGGCGCGGAGCGCTACCTCGCGCACGGCTTCCGCGAGCTCGCCCACGCCCGCTACTGCCTGGGGGCCGACCCGCCGGCCTGTGTCGGCCTCGACGTCTTCGACATGGGCGGCGAGCTGGGTGCCTTCGGCATCTACCGCGCGGGGCGCCCGCCCGCAGCGGAGCCGCGGTCCTGGGGGGCCGAGGGCTACCGCTCCGGGACCTTCGCCGCCGCCTGGAAGGGTGCGGTCTACGTGCACGGCGAGGCCGACGACGAGCGCCCCGAGCTGACGGCGATGCTGGAGCGCCTCGTCGCGGACGTGGGCGCCCGCGTCCCGGGCGCGGCGGCGCTGCCGGCCGTCCTCGAGCCGCTGCCCGGGGGCGGCCTGGTGCCGCTGAGCGAGCGCTTCGTGCCGGGGGACCTCCTCGGGCACTCCTTCCTGCCGGGGGGCGTGCTCGCCGACTACGAGCTCGACGGGTTGCGCAGCGAGCTGTTTTTCAGCGACCTCGGCGGTGAGGGCGATGCGGCCGCGGCCCTCGCGTGGCTGCGTGCGCACCTCGAGGCCGTCGGCGAGCTCGACTCCGAGAGGCCGCCGCTCGGCGACGAGGCCTTCCGCTTCCGTGCGCCGGGCCTCGGCGCCGGGACGGCGCTGCGGGTGGGGCGCTGGGTCGCCGGCATCCACGGCGAGCTCGAGGCAGATGCCCGCGAGGCGGTGCTGGCCGATCTCGTTGCGGCCCTCGGGCCGGACTGAGGCGGCGGCGGACGTGCTTCAGGGAGCGGACGCGGCCGCCTCGCGGTCGGCGTAGGTCAGCCCGTAGGGCCCGTACCAGGGGACGACGCGGATCGCGAGGCTACCAGCCTCTACGGCCGCGTGGGTGTCACCTTTCGCATTGGTGCATTGTGAAGGTTCGGAAGGTTCACACTGTCTTTTCGAGGCGGGGGGGGGGTAGACTCCTGTCCGCCAGAATTACACTGCGAGGCAGAAGGAGGAGGACCATGAAGGGATCACCTCAGCGTTTGGTGGCTGCAGTGACCGGAGTTCTGTTCATGGCGTGCTTCTTTGTGGTCATGGTTGGGTTTGGGTCAAAGGCCGAGGCGGCTTCCGGACCTTCAGACGCCTCTATGGAACCGTTCGGTATCGCCGTCTCGCCTGGCGTCTACCTGGTGAACTTCATGCTCCTATACTTCATCAACCCCGAGGTGGGTGCCAACATGCCTGCTTACAGGGCTGCGATTCCTCAGGAAGTCTACGAGTGCCTGAGTAACAATGCTGACACCTATGACTGCGTGTACGCTGACCTGGAAGAATATTTCGACAGGCAGGCTGTGGAAATCGGCGGCAGTCGAAACAAAACCACGTTCTGGCCGAGCACGTGCCAGCTGGATCCGAAATGGCAGACCCTTGTTCTACCTGAATACAGACAGCCTGACCAGCTTCACCAGCCACTGGGACGGAAGAGGGCGGATCAACTCGCGCGGTCCTTGGGCATCGATGGAGACATGATCCTGAGCCCTGTTCAGTACGAGTGCGTGATGTGGGGGCCAGATCCAGAAGATCCAGAGAATGATCCAGATGAATTTGGCCGAGACATCATCCGTGCGTGCTTAGGCAACCTCACCAACTCGAAGGGAAATGCCGACATTCCCCTTTCAAGTTACGGTCTGTCTCTCGATGAGCAAGGGAAGAACGTTCGCAGCAACTGCGCGCCTGGCGCGCCGTGCCTGGAGTTCAACAGTCTCGCAACCGACGGGGACCCAGATGAAGGGAAACTGTCCAGCTTGACGAGTATTGCCCTGCAGTGCGGTTTTTTCCAGCAGTTGCTGCGCTTGTTCGACCCTGATCAAACACCGTTTATCGAACTCAGCGATGGAGGCACCGCGTGCCAGCAGGAGTGGGGACCCGTGGGCAATGTCTATCCTGCGTGCATCGTTGAAACCACGAACCCTGGCAAAGGCCGATAAAACAACGGGAGCGGGCGTTCAGTCACGGCCACGACAACGCATTCCGAGGCAGCTCGACCCGTGGGTGAGGCCGCATGCCGCATGCGTCGAACGATGGCAGCTCCTGGCCGCGCCTGGTACGTCGACCGGCCCTTCTGTGGTGGTGGGTGGGCCGAAGGGGTGGAGGGTCGGGTTCTCCACGGCGAGCTCGGCGGCGACGCCCGCGAGGCGGTGCCGGCCGAGCTGGTCGCGGCCCTCGGGGAGCCCTGAGACAGCGGCCGAGG
>JALOKS010000082.1 GCA_025456385.1 Thermoanaerobaculales bacterium
GTCGCCGACGATGGCGGCGTCCGGCGTGACCGTGAAGCTCGCCTGCGGCGTGCGGTTGATGACGATGGCGGCCGAGTCCTGGCTCACGAGCGGCGGCAGCTCGCTGCTCTCGATCGTGATCCTGGCGGTGAAGGTCTCGTTCGCGCCGACGTTGACCGGCACGGTAAAGCTCAGAGTGTGCGGGATCGCCGCCGACGGTGTCTTGGTGCCGGCGACCACGGTCCCGCTGCTGTTCTCCACCCACAGCGCCCACCGGTCGTAGCTGCCGGTCGAGACATCGCGGACGGTGACCGCGCCGCCGGGAAAGACAGGCGACGGCGTCACCGTCACCTCGGCGACGGCCTGCACCGGCCCCATGCACTGCGAGAGGTCGAAGACCTGAGCGGTGGCGTAGCGGCCCATGTAGAGAGCCGAACCGTCCGGCGCCAGCGCGTTGCCCTGGTCGAGGACGCAGGTCTGGAAGGCGTTGTGGGGCTCCTCGAGATCGGTCCAGAAGGCGTGGTTCATCGCCTCGGGGCCGGTCACCGGATCGACGAGGAAGGTGCGGGCGGAGTTGAGCCAGCCGTCGCCGTGGGCCGCGAGCACCAGCGGCGCGCTCGCGTTGGCCGAGCGCAGCGAGACGTAGCCGGCGTTGATCGGGTTGATCGTGTACGGCTTCAGCACCGGGTTCGTCGGGCTCGAGACGTCCCAGAAGCGGATGGTGCGGTTCCGGATGTCGGCCGAGGCGAGGATCCGGTAGTTGGGGTCGATGGCGAGGGCGCGGTGGAAGCCGATCATCCCGCTCGGCTTGCTCAGGTACTGGAGGCGCAGGTCGAGGCCGGTGCCGGTGGCCTGAAAGATGTGAGCCTCCGCGAACAGGCCGCCGCCGAGGTAGAGGACGCCTCCGTAGGCCTCGCCGCCGACCGACTTGAAGGCGGTGCCGGCGGCCTCGAGGCACTGCAGGAGCGAAAGGTTGTTGACGCCGTTGACGGCGTAGAGCGCCGAGCCCGCGCAGCCGCTCTGGAGGCCTGCCGTGATCAGGTACTGCTGGCTCCCCTGCTTGAAGACGATGCTGCCGGCCGACAGGGTGCCCTGGCGGCTGAAGGTGGCGAAGCGCGGGGTGCCGGTGCCGAGGTCGAAGACCACCGTGCCCGCCACCTTGTGGTCCATCACCCCGTAGCGACAGCCGTCGCAGACGTCGAAGCTCATCACGTCGTAGTCCGAGTCGCCGGCGGTGCCGAAGCGGAAGGCCGAGGTGTCGACCGAGCCCGGGTGCAGCGGGTCGCCGCCGAGACTGAAGATCTGCAGCTCGTTGCCGCGGCTCATCATCAGGTAGTCGCCGCCGTCGGCGGCGCGGAAGGTCTCGAGATCGAAGGCGCGGTCGCGGATCGGCGAGGCGATACAGCTGTAGGTCGTGTCGAGGAGTGTGTCGCTCCAGACGATGGTGCAGGAGCCCTGCGCGCCAGCGGTCGGAGCCCAGGCGACGACAGCCGCCGCCAGGCAGCCCAGCACGACCGCCTTCGCAGGCGGGAGAACCTTCAGCATGGGGGAGCGAAGCATCCTCACCTCCACCCCGGACCATAGCCCACTGGCGCCCCTCATGTCAAACCGCGGCAGGCCGGTAGTCACCAGTTTTCTCAAGACTTTAACCTCGCTGTGACCGTGGTCACCCGGTCTTTCTTTCGCG
The DNA here is from genome assembly GCA_025456385.1 of Thermoanaerobaculales bacterium. Taxonomy (GTDB): domain Bacteria; phylum Acidobacteriota; class Thermoanaerobaculia; order Thermoanaerobaculales; family Sulfomarinibacteraceae; genus Sulfomarinibacter. Next base: position 1,667 of record JALOKS010000082.1, read on the forward strand.
GCCGCGGCCGGCGGCCGCGGCCGCGAAAAAAGGAGGCGGCCCGAAGGCCGCCTCCTGGGTTCGCAACGAAACGGATCTTACTCGGATGCGCCGGGCAGGAACTGGCCGATCGCGAGGGTCGGCAGCACCTGGGTCTGGTCGCAGTTGTAGTTGGCGAGCACGGCACCCGGAGCGAAGGCGGTGTAGTCGCCGAAGCCGGAGTACTTCACGCCCATCCAGGTCTGGTACCAGTCGCCGGCAAAGCCGTTCGACTGCGGCCACACGAACATGAGCCAGCCGAAAGCATCACCGTCGCTCTGGCCGACGAGGAAGAACTGGCTGATGTCGACCTCCTGGGTCTCGAGCGGGAGGAGGTTCGGCACCGGGCGGATCGGGCTGTCCGGACCGCCGGACCACGGGTCCTCCTCGGTCGAGAAGGAGTTGGCGTTCTCGTCCTCGTCCCACGCGTAGTAGGTGTAGGGGATGCAGGACGAGGCGTAGAGGGTCGCGGGACCCGGCGAGGTGATGTTGCCGAAGTTCGAGGTCGTGCTGGCGAGGTCGAGGACCGTGCGGGTCAGCGACGAGGCCTTGAAGGCACGCACCCAGGTGTTGATGCCCGCATCCTCGAGCAGCTGGTAGCGGAAAGCCCACGCGGTCGGCAGCGGCTCGCGGTAGTCGGCGGTGTTGATGCCGTCGACGTAGCGGAAGTAGAAGGTCGGCACCGCGCCCGGGAAGCCGGCCGGGTTCGCCTCGAGGTGAACGGCGGTGTCCGCCTCGGAGAAGCGGTTCGCGGCGTCCATCCAGATCACGTCGCCGATGAGGACGTTGTTGTCAATCACGCCGTCGGTGTTGACGCGGTCGATCGAGAAGTAGGTGGTCGCCTGCGAGTCCGGCAGGTCCTTGTTGCAGGCCGCGACGACGTCGGCGGTGATGTAGAGCCACACCGGGCCGCCGTCACGGGCGATGAACCAGGTCTCGGCCGGGAAGGTGACGTTGGCGGTGTTGGCGCAGTTGCGGTAGGCCTTGGTCGCGGTCTGGCTGGCCCTCAGGTAGCCCTCGAAGATGTCGAGAGTGCCCTGCGGGATCGGGTCGACGTAGTTCACCGGCGAAGCCACCCAGGTGGCCGGGTTGCAGTCGAGCACGCCGGTCGGCTCGGGATCCGGCAGGTTGTTGATGGTGATCGCCGGGCTCCAGAGCTCGTTGTGGGTCGAGTACGGGCCGTCGTCGAAGGGCTCCGGGCCCGCATTGAGGTTCGACCAGATGTTGTCGGTGCGGCCGGTGGCGGCGTCCTCGGTCGGCAGCAGGCCGAAGCCGAGAATGTCGCGGATGTTCATCCGCGCCACGTCGTAGCCGGTGAGGGTGATGTTGAAGTCGAGAATCGCGACCGAGTAGTCGGTCCACACGGTGATGTGGACGATCTGCGCCTCGGACGAGACGTTGGTGATCGAGAACAGCGTGGTCTGGCCGTCGAAGCCGCCCTCGTAGTCATAGGCTACGAAGGGGAACAACAGCGTCGCCGCCGGCACTGCGTCGAACGAGCAGTAGTTGGCGTACGCGGTGCTGGTCAGGCCGAGGGCCAGGACCCCCACCACAAGAACTCCCAGAAACTTCTTCATGCTCAGCTCCTTCCTTTCCTCTCGAAATCTCTCTGAATCGCCGGGCGCCGCCCGGCCTCCTTGGGCTCCCTCCGGATCCCGATGTCCCGCATCACCTCCCGTAAATGATTTCACTCCAACGCCTTCTCAGCGAGAATATGTCATCGCAGCATAAAATCTAGCACCGCACCCCGAACCTGTCAAGAAGCTGTCAAACGCGGTGCCCGCAACGCGAGCCCCTCGATGATCCCATCGCGGTGGCCCTAAGTCAAGCAGATGCGGGCACCGCGGGCTCGGCACGCTATCGCGGCCGGCTCAGCCAGGCGCCGATGCCGCCCCGCCGCTCGCCGGCTGGCACGAAGCCGGCCACGATGTCGTCGCGGCCGTCGCCGTCGAGGTCGAGGAGGCGGATGTCGTAGGCGGTGCCGACCGTAGACAGCTCGGGGGCCTCCTCGCGCACGAACTCGCCGTTCTCCCGCTGCTGGTAGACCTCGAGGCCGCCGGTCTTGCGGCTCGCGACCAGGTCGGTGCGGCCATCGCCGTCGAGGTCGCCGAGGGCAAGGCGGAAGAAGACGTGGATCCGCTCGGCGTCGACCACCAGCGGCCGGCCGTCGCGCCAGCCCTCGGCGCGGAAGGCGAAGGGGTAGGCGATGAGGCCGTTGCGGGCCTTGGTCCCCTCCGCGGTCGACTGAAACTGGACGAAGGCGGCGAAGATCTCGCCGCCCGCGGCCTCGACGTCGTAGTGGTAGGCGGCGCTGAGAACGCCGGAAAACGGCGCCGGCCGCCAGCCCTGCGCTGTGTTGAGGTAGACGAGGCGGCGCTCGCCGACCGTGTTCGAGGACAGCACGAGGTCGGGCCGCCCGTCGCCGTCGACGTCGGCGCTTCGAATCACGTCCGCGATCAGCTTGCGCGGCAGGCCCTCGGTGACGAGCTCCCAGGAGCCGCCGCGGCGGTAGAGCACCCACACCGTGGGCGCGTTGTCGATGGCCTGGCTGGTTGTGAGGTCGTAGTCGATCTCGGCGATGAAGGCGAGGTCGGAGCGGCCGTCGCCGTCGAAGTCGTCGGCCACCACCGCGCGTGAGGAGATGCGGGGGTCCGGCGAGGGCAGGCGCTCGGAGCGCGAGAAGTCGCCCTTGCCGTTGCCGTAGAGCACGTGCTGCGGTCCGAAGTGGACGGCGAGGACGAGGTCCTGGTGGCCGTCGCCGTCGAGGTCGGCGACCGCGATCCCGCCGTAGTCGAGGACGAGCTTGTCCGGCCAGACGATGCCGTTCCAGGCGGCGAAGAAGCCGTCGGGCTGGCCGCGGAAGAGGCTCGGCCGGCCGCTGTAGCCCTTGCGCTCGGGCGGGAAGGCGAGGTCGGAGCGGCCGTCGCCGTCGAGGTCGCCGACCGCGAAGCCCATCTGCCAGCGCCCACCCTCGGGCAATCCCTGGAGCCGGGGCTCGAAGCGGAGCGCGTCCTGGAAGGGGGGCGGCACCGGCTCGGCCTCGAAGTCGAGGTAGTAGATCGCGCCCGGGGTGGCCATCGCCTCGGCCTGCTGCACCAGCCGCGCCTCATCGGCCTGCATCTGCGCCCACACCGGGTAGAGCGGCGACTGCGGGTCCTCGGGCGGGATGCCGCGCAGCCAGACGGTGTCGGCGTCCTCGCGCACGACCTCCATCTTGATCGAGGCCGCGACGTGGGGGTAGGCGTACTTCTCGTCGATGCGCACCGCGTGCATCTTCGAGAAGGGCTTGGGCGTCAGCCAGTCCTCGATGAACTCAGACCAGCTCTGCTCGGGCTTGGTCTTCCAGTGCGCGAGGCGCTTCGCCATCTCCTCCTCGCTGAGGCGCGGCCCGGGCGCCGTCGGGCTCGGTTGCTCCGCCGCCGGCGGCGGCGTCTCCTGCGCCCACGAGGCCGCGCCGAAGCCGAGCCCCACGATCAACACCGCCACGATGACACTCCGCTTCATCCCAGACCTCCGAGAGCTTCACGCTCCAGTTTCGAGTTCACGATCACACCAGATCGGGGATCGAGCCCCGCCAGCGGCTCAGTGCGGCCGCGCCCGCCGCGAGGGCGAGCGCGCCGCCCGCCAGCAGCAGAAGGATCGCCGCCGCCGGGGGCGGCGCCGCACCGACGAGGCCGGCCCGCAGGATCCCGAGCAGGGGCGTGATCGGGTTGGCCTCGATCACAGCCCGCACCATGGGCTCGCGCACCAGGGCCAGAGGGTACACGATCGGCGCCGCGTAGAACAGCACCTGCAGGGCGAGGCCCACGACCTCGGCGATGTCGGGCAGGAAGGCTCCGAGCAGGCTCGCGCACAGGGCGAGGCCGAGGATCCACAGCAGCAGAAGCGCGATCCCGGTCGCCACCCACGGCAGGCCGGCGAGGGCGAGGTGACCGCGCCACCCGCAGTAGGCGAGCACGAGCGCGAAGGAGATCGCGTGGTGGAGCAGGGTGCCCGCGACGTCGCCGAGGACCAGCACCTCGGCTGGCATCCGCACCCGCTGCACGAGGCTCGCGTGGGCGCGGAAGACCCGCGTCGCGCGTTGCAGCACGTCGGCGAGCGCCACGAAAGGCACCAGCCCGGTGATCAGGAAAACCCCGAAGCCCACGGCGGGCCGTCTAGCAACATCGATGCCAAGGCCCTCGACCTTGATCTGGAGAATGGCCGCGAAGACCACCATGTAGAGCGCGAACTGGACCGCGGTCGCGACCGGCGTCCACAACCAGCCCAGGTAGGACCCGGCGTGGCGCGCGGCGAAGGCCCGCCAGGCGAGCTGGCGGAGCAGGAAGCGGTGGCGGAGCAGCGTGCCGGGCAGCCGCACGAGCGCCAGTGCGTGCCGAGTCATGGGCGTCGAGCTTCCTCCCGCGATTCCGGTTCCGGGCCGCCGCAACGGGGCACCAGCGAGCCCCCCTTGCCGTCCCTCCCCCGCGCCTTGACGCGCTTGCTGCAGCGGCATATGATGAGCTTCGATCGGCCGAGTTGTGCCCGCCCGCAGCCGCGGGATGGTACTACAGGCCGCGGAGGAAGGCCAATTCTGATGGCCGGCACAGCGCAGGGGCACTCGCCACAGGTCGCAGCCATCGGCAGCCGCCTGCGCAAGCTGCGCAAGGAGCGCAACCTCACGCAGGCCGAGCTGGCGCGCCAGATTGGCATCCAGCAGTCCGACCTCTCGCGCATGGAGCAGGGCGAGTACCGCGTCTCGATCGACAACCTCTTCAAGATCCTCGCCGTCTTCGACCTCGAGCTCGCCGACTTCTTCGGCACCCGCACCGAGCCGCCGACCCAACAGCCGCTCAGCCAGCAGGACATGCACATCCTGCACATGCTGCGCGAGCTGAGCGCCGAGGGGCGGAGCGAGGTGATGGAGTTCCTCGAGTTCAAGCTGCGCCGCGAGCGCCAGGAGCGCCGCACGCTCGCCGGCCGCCAGCTCCGGGAGAACGGCTCGTGAGGGCGCGCTATGACGAGCTGCTGCGGCTCGCCGAGGCGGCGGTCGGCGCCGGCGACCTCGAGCGCGCGGCCGACCTCTTCGCGAACGCCGAGACGCTGGCCCGCGAGCACGGCGAGCCCGACCTCGCCGACCGCGCCTTCTGCAACCGCTGCGCGGTTCTGGTCGAGCTCGACCGCGGCACCGAGGAGATCCCGAAGCTCAAGCACATCCTGCTTGCGAGCGGCGACCTGCGCAACCGCTTCCTCGCCGCCTACACGACGGGCGTCGCCTACGTGGTCGCCGACGACCTCGAGCACGCGCAGAGCTACGCGCGGCGAGCGACCACCCTCGCGCGCGAACTCGGGGACGAGAGCCTCGAGCACCGCAGCCTCAACCTCGCCGGCACCCTGGCGGTGCGGGCGGCCCAGTTCGCGGAGGCCGAGGACGCGTTCCGCCGCTGCCTCGCCGCCCACCGCGGCGAGGGCTACGAGCGGCTGATGGCCGCCCAGGTCGAGGACAACCTCGGCTACGTGCTGATGTGCAGCGGCCGCCTCGAGGACGGCATCGTCCACTGCGAGAGGGCGCGTACGGTGATGGAGAGCCTCGGCGCCGACCACTACCTCTACGAGACCCTGCAGGACCTGTGCTACGGCTACGTGCTCGCCGACGAGCTCGAACAGGCCGAGGCCTGCGGCTCGCGGGCGCTCGCGCTCGCCCGCGAGCACGAGGACGAGCAGATCGCCAAGAACTGCCTCTTCCTGCTCGCCGAGGTCGCGGTGCGGCGCGGCGACACCTTCCGCGCGCGCCGCCGCCTGCGCGAGCTCGCGGCCTACTACCCGGGAGCCGGGGTGTCGGAGGAGATCATCGAGGTCTTCCTCGCGACCGACCTGACCACCGTGGTCAACCTGAGAGGGTCGCGATGAAGAGGCTCGGCGCCGCCCTGCTCGCGCTCGCCGCGCTCGCCGCCGCGGTTCCCGCCGGCGCCGCCGGGACGCGGGTGCTGACCCGCGGCGGCGACCTCTACACGGCCGCGGTCGTCGACGACCAGGTCGTGGTCACGGCCCGCGCCGCCGACGGCGGCGTCAGCGAGCTCGAGGTCCCGCAGGCCACGGGCATCGAGGCGGGCTCCCTGCAGATCGCCGTGGACCCGGCCTCAGGCGCGCTCTACGTCCTGTGGCAGAAGCGCAACGACCTCGGGGCGCGCCTGCGGCTGGCGACCTTCGTCGACGGCACCTGGTCCGGCCCCGCGACCTTCGCCGGCAACGACGGCACCGCCGCTCTCAACCCGCAGATGAGGGTGCAGCGCGCGGTTTCGAGCTACGTCGAGGAGGCGGTGGACGGCGAGAAGCCCGAGGTCGTCGAGCTCGCCACCACCTTCATCCACCTCGTGTGGTGGAGTCGCTCGAGCGAGGAGGACATCGGTAGCGGCATGTACGCGGCGCTGCCGGTGAACCCGGACGGCCTGCCGAAGTTCCGCGAGCTCGCGCCGGTCGCCCTCGTCGACTTCCTGCCCTACGGCATCACCTGCTTCGACATCGGCGGCGCCGCCGCCCTCACCCACCCCAAGCTGCTCGTCGACCCCGAGACCGGCAACCCGCACCTCTTCGCCACCGACTTCGGCGACTGCATCTTCCAGATCATCGAGCTCGCGGTCGAGACGGTGCCCGACGAGACAAGCCCGGACAAGCGGCGGCGGCAGATCATCATCCTCCGCAACCCGTCGATGATCGCGCTGCGGCCCGACCTGCCGCTCGAGACCACCAAGATCGAGGTCGGCCGGGGTCTCAAGCTCATGCTCCACTGGGACGCCGAGGACGGCGAGGCGCTCAACTACCTCGAGCTGGACCGCGAGGGCCTGTCGCCGATCAAGACCCTGCCGCTGGCCGACGGCCTCGACCACGAGCAGGCGGTCGAGCTGATCCGCGCCCTCATCGACTAGACTCCGCGCCTCCATTCCGAATTCCGAATTCTGAATTCCGAATTCGAAGGGCCTGCTCGATGAGGCCCTCCAGCGCGACCGCATAGCCGTCCCAGGTGAAGCGATCGCGGCCTTCGCACGCGCTTGCGGCGAGCGCGGCGAGCCGCGGGCGGTCGAGCGTCAGCAGAGCCTGCAGCAGCGCCTCTGAGGAGCCCGGCTCCACCAGCCAGCCGTCGACGCCGTGGCGCACGACCTCCGGCAGGCCCCCGACCGTCGTGCTGAGAACCGGCAGGCCGGCGCCGAGGGCGAGCGGCGCCACCGCCGACTGCGAGCCCGCGCGGTAGGGCAGCACCACGAGGTCGGCCGCCGCCAGCAGCCGCGGCAGCTCGGGCTCGGGCACCCAGCCCGGCAGGAAGCTCACGCGTCGCGCAACGTCGGCGCCGCCCGCACGGGCTGCGAGCCCGGCGCCGAAGGCTCCCCAGGGCTCGCCCGCCACGACCAGACGCCAGTCGCTGGCGGCGGGCAGCCGCGCCATCGCCTCGAGCAGCAGGTCGACCCCCTTGTAGGGCCGGATCAGGCCGACGAAAAGGGCGACCCGGGTGTCCTCCGGCAGGCCGAGCGCGGAGCGGGCGGCCGCCCGCTCCGGGAGGGGTCCGATCGCGCTCGGCGGCAGCGGGTGCGAGGCCACCCGCAGGGCCGG
>JALOKS010000367.1 GCA_025456385.1 Thermoanaerobaculales bacterium
GCAGCGGCGGGGCATACTCCGGTCGGAAACCCGGTTGCGATCATTCAAGGGGGATCACATGCGAATCCGAGCCGTGGGCGTGACCTGCTTCCTGTTCTGTCTCGCGAGCGCAGCCGGGCTGGCGACCGCCGCTTCGACCTGCGGGCCGGACGGCGTGCAGGCGAGCGGCTCGATCTACCGCATCTGCACGCCGGCGCCCGAGGACTTCAACAACCGGCTCGTGATCTGGGCCCACGGGTTCCAGGACGCGGGCACGCCAGTGGGCATCCCCGAGGACCAGCTCGGCTTCGACGACGTCTCGCTACCGGAGCTCTTCAACGACCTCGGCTTCGGCTTCGCCACCAACAGCTACAGCAAGACCGGCCTCGCCGTGCGCCAGGGGATGGAGGACATCCTCGACCTGGTGGCGATCTACGCCCGCGAGCAGGGCGTCCCCGACAGGGTGTATCTGGTCGGCGCGTCGGAGGGCGGCATCATCACCGCGCTGCTCGTCGAGGGCCACCCGGGGGTCTTCGACGCAGGGGTCGCCGCCTGCGGCCCGATCGGCGACTTCCATTACCAGCTGCGCTACTTCGGCGACGCCCGCGCGACCTTCCAGTACTTCTTCCCGGAGCTCATCCCCGGCGACCCCTTCGCGCCGCCGGACGAGATCGTGTCGAGCTGGCGGGAGTACTTCGAGGCAATGGTCCGGCCCGCGCTCCGGGACCCCGAGAACGCGCGGGCCCTCGCCGAGTGGGTCACGGTCGCCAAGCTCCCGTTCGACCCTGACAACTGGCAGGAGACCGTCGAGCAGTCGGCCTACGACGTCCTCCGCTACTCGATCGTCAACCTCGACGACGCCGCCCGCACCCTCGGCGGCTTCCCCTTCGGCAACTACGGCCGCTGGTACCGCGGCTCGTCGGACGACCTCCAACTCAACCTCCTCGTGCCGCGCGTCGCCGCCGACCAGCCCGCCCTCGACGAGATCGCCGACCACTACACGACGAGCGGCGACCTCGAGGCGCCGCTGATGACCCTGCACACCCGCGCCGACCAGCAGGTGCCGTACCTCCACGAGACCCTGTACACGCTGAAGAACCTCCGCAGCGGGTCCTTCATCTCGAAGCGGCTGAACTTCGCCATCAACCGCTACGGCCACTGCAACTTCACCGAAGGCGAGGCGGTCTTCGCCTTCGCCATGATGCTCGTGTACGCCGGCGACGCCGAGCTCCTGCCCGGCTTCGCGGATCTCCTGACGACCGAGAAGATGGCCGAGCTCGAAGCGGCCGCTGCCGGGCTGCGCACGGGGCAGTCGCGGCTGCGCCGCCTGCCTTGAGCGCCGGGGGCGTCGGACGGCACGACCGTCGGCCGCCGGGGCCCCCGCACCGGCGCGATTGACAGCCCTCGCGATCCTGGCGCAGGATGAGCCCGCCGACTCCCGGGGGGACTGCCGATGCATCAAGCCTATCGCGCCGACGTGGTGATCGCGGGCGGCGGGCTGGCCGGGCTCGCCGCAGCCTACGAGCTGCTCGACCACGGCCTGACGGTCCTCGTTCTCGACCGCGACACCGCGGAGCGGCTGGGGGGACTTGCCACGCGCTCCTTCGGCGGCGTGATGTTCGTCGGCACCCCCGAGCAGCGCAAGCTCGGGCTGCGCGACACGCCGGAGCTCGCGTGGTCGGACTGGCAGAGCTTCGCCGGCTTCGGACCCGGTGACGAGTGGCCGCGGCGCTGGGCGCGGACCTACGTCGAGCGTTCGACCGAGCTGGTGTACGACTGGCTCTCCGCCCGCGGCGTGGGGTTTCTGCCGCTCGTCAACTGGGCCGAGCGCGGCCTCTTCCAGCCGGGCAACTCGGTCCCGCGCTGGCACATCGCCTGGGGCACCGGCTTCGCGATCGTCGAGGCCGTCGTCGCCGCCCTCGACCGCCACCCACAGCGCGAGCGGCTCGAGCTCCGCTTCGGCCACCGGGTCGAGCGCCTGCTCGTCGAGGCCGGCCGCGTCGTCGGCTGCGCCGGGGTGCTCGAGAACGGCGGCGGGGCGTTCGAGGTGCGGGCCGAGCACGTCGTCCTCGCCTCCGGCGGCATCTGCGGCGGCGACCTCGCCAAGGTCAGGGCGAACTGGTACCGGCCGTGGGGTCAGGCGCCGGCGACGCTGCTCAACGGCTCGCACCGCTTCGCCGACGGCCTGCTCCACGACGAGGCCGCGCGGCACGGCGCCGCCCTCACCCACCTCGACCTGCAGTGGCACTACGCCGCCGGAGTGCGCTCGAGGGCCGCCGGGTCGCCGGACGAGGGCATCAGCCTGGTGCCGCCGCGCTCGGCGCTGTGGCTCGACGCCCGGGGCCGGCGTTTCGGCCCGGTTCCGCTCATGGGTTACACCGACACCCGCTGGGTGGTGGAGCAGATCTGCCGCACGCCCGCCGGCTACTCCTGGCAGGTGCTGAACTGGAGGATCGCCATCAAGGAGCTCGCTGTCTCCGGCTGCGACTACATGACGGCCTTCCGCCACAAGCGCAAGCTCGAGCTCGTTCAGCAGGTACTTTTCGGCAACCCCAAGCTCGTCAGACGCCTGATCGACGAGAGCGAGGACTTCGTCGTCGCCGACTCCCTGCCTGAGCTGATGGAGCGCATGGACGCCCTCTCCCTGGGCGGCCAGACTATCGACCGCGAGGGGATGGCGGCGGACATCCTCGCCTACGACGCGCAGATCGCCCGCGGGCCCAGCTACCACAACGACGACCAGCTGCGGCGCATCGCCAACTTCCGGCGCTACAAGGGCGACCGGCTGCGGACCTGCGCGTTCCAGCGGATCGACGACCCGAAGGCGCGGCCGCTGCTCGCCATCCGCGAGCACATTCTGAGCCGCAAGAGCCTCGGCGGCCTGCAGACCGATCTCGCCAGCCGGGTGCTCGCCGCCTCCGGCGAGCCCATCCCGGGCCTGTACGCGGTCGGCGAGACCGCCGGCTTCGGCGGCGGCGGCATCCACGGCAAGGGCTCGCTCGAGGGCACCTTCCTCGGCAGCTGCGTGCTCACCGCCCGCCTCGCCGCCCGTGGCATCGCCGGCGCGACCGTCTGATGA
>JALOKS010000368.1 GCA_025456385.1 Thermoanaerobaculales bacterium
CGGACGCGGCGGGGCGGCCGGCTCAGCCCCCAGGCGCGAGGTAGCCGAGGGCCTCCAGGGCGCGGCGCTCCTCGGTACTGAGAGCGGCCGCCGTCTCCGGCTGCGGCGCCTGCTCGAGGAGGGCCATGCGCCGGCGGCCCTCGAAGGCGAGCCAGGCCGCGGTCACCGGGCGCGCGGCGGCGAGGTCGCTGGTCTCGGCGGGATCGGCCGCGAGGTCGAAGAGCGCGCGCCTCGGGAGAAAGCCCGGCGACAGCGGCTCGACGAGCTTGAGCTCGCCCGCGCGCACGGCGAAGCCTGCGCGTCCGTCGTAGAGCATCTCCGAGAAGACGACCCGCCGCGGGTCCGGGTCGAAGAGGTCGCGCGCCTCCGCGCCGCCGAGGGGCGGCAGCCCGGTGATCCGGAGCAGGGTCGGCGCGAGGTCGACGTGCTGGACGAGGCGGCCCACGCGCTCGCCGCCGCGCCGCCAGCGCGGCGGCTTCACGACCAGCGGCACGTGGATGGCCTCCTCGAAGAGGTCCCAGCCGTGGCCGTTGACCCCGTGCTCCCAGAAGCCCTCGCCGTGGTCGGAGGCGAGCACGACGCAGGCGTCGTCGAAGCGGCCGGCCGCCCGCAGCGCGTCGAGCAGCTCGCCGAAGGCGGCGTCGTTCTGCGCCACCTCCGCGTCGTAGAGGGCGCGGTACTGCGGGATGAAGGGCGCGGTCTCCGCCGCCGGCCGGCCGCCGAGCGAGCGCACGTGCGCGAAGCTGCCGACCCCGGCCGGGACCCCCGGAGCCCAGCGGCCGCGGAAGGGCTCGCGCGGCTCGTAGGGCGCGTGCGGGTCGATGGTGTGGACCCAGAGGAAGACCGGGCGCCCGTCGTCGCCGCCCCGCAGCCACGCGATGGCCCGCCGGGTCAGCGCGTGGGCGTCGAGGTGCGCGAACTCGAAGTGCTCGAAGCCGCGGTCGAAGCCGGCGCCGCGGGTCAGGTAGGCGTTGGCGGTGAAGGCCCCGGTGCGGTAGCCGGCGGCCGCGAAGCGCTCGGCGAGGCTCGGCACCGCGGCGGGGATGACCGGCTCGCGCGCGCGCACGCCGTGCTCGGTGGTGAGCAGGCCGCTGAGCAGCGACACCATCGACGGCTTGGTCCACGAGCTCTGGGCGACGGCGCGCTCGAAGAGCGCCCCCTCGGCCGCCAGGCCGTCGATCGCAGGCGAGATCCCCTCCGGTCCGCCGGAGCAGCCGAGGCGGTCGGCGCGCAGGGTGTCGACCACGTAGAGCACGACGTCCGGCCTCGCGAAGGACGGCAGCTCGACGGGCACCGGCGGCGCCTCGCGCCAGCGCAGAAAGGCCTCTTCGATGCGGACCGCTCCGCCGGGGCCGGCGCGCAGCGCGAGCTCGAGCGGGCCCTCGGGGTTGCCGAGCGCCAGCGGGCGGCCGCCGCAGGGACCGCAGCGGCGCTGCCAGGGCTCGCCGTCCTGCCGGCTCCAGACCTCCAGGTGCGAGGCGCCGCCCACCGGCGCCCGCAGCGCGAGCCGCGCGTCGGCGCCGACGTGGGCGGCGAGGCGGAGCTCCGAGGCCGCCGGGATCAGCAGGCCGGCGGCGCTCGCCGCCGCGGGCTCCGCATCGAGCAGGCCCCCGACCGCGACCGCCCGCACCGCCGCCGCGAGCGGCCGGGTGTCGGACGACGCGCCGACCTCGCTCGGCCGGGCGGCATGGTCCCAGAGCAGCTCGACCAGGTTGTCGCCTACGACCACCGCCTCCGCCGGCACCGCGAACCGGAGCTCGCTCCAGCCGCGGAAGCTCCGCCGGCCGAGCTCGCGGCCGTTGACGCGGCAGCGCAGGCCCTGCTCGGCGCCCCCGCGCGCGAAGGGCCGCAGCGAGAGCACGAGCTCGAGCTCGCGCGGCGCGGCGCAGTAGAAGCCGAAGCTCGACGACTCACCCAGCGCCCAGCGGAAGGGTCGGCCGTCGGGCAGCCTCTCCGGCCGCGACCAGCCGGCGAGCAGCCGGCGCTCGCCCTCTCCGTCGAGCGCCACCGCGCGCGTCTCCTGCCGCCTCTCCCCGTGCGCGGCGAGCGCGGCCAGATCGACCTCGCGCTCCGGCTGCGCCGCGCAGGCCGCGAGGAGCCCGAGTGAGGCCGACGCCAACGCGCGCAGGCGTGTCATGCCGCGCAGCCTACACGCACCCGCGCCGGCCGGTCGACCGCCCCGCCCCGCACGGTGCAGGCCCCAAGCTCCAGAAGCTGCACGCGGCGCCGAGCTGCGCGCCAGACCTGCGCGGCCTTGACGGATCGAACGGCACGGTGGAGAGTCAGGAGACGGCGGGATCGCGGCCGCCGACCGGCGACCACGTCTGCCGCCGCTCGAAGGTCACCGTCGTGGCTCGTGCCTGCCGCGGAAGGAGCTCCACCCATGTCGTCGACGCGCTACGAAACCCTCGCCCGCGACCTGCGGCGGCCGCTGGATGCTGCGGCGGCGGAGCGATCGGCAGAGCTCGTGCGGGCCGCGACGCTCGCGGCCAACGGCCACAACACCCAGCCGTGGCTGTTCGAGATCGGCGAGCGCCGGATCGCGATCCGACCGGACCTCGACCGCCGCACTCCGGTGGTCGACCCCGACGACCACCACCTGTACGCGAGCCTCGGCTGCGCCGCCGAGAACCTCGTGCTCGCCGCGACCGTCTACGGCCTCGCGTCCGAGGTGACGAGCTCGCGGGACGGGATCGTCATCGACCTGGTGCCCGACGGCCTCGAGCCGTCCCCGCTCGTCCGCCAGATCGTCCTGCGCCAGTGCACGCGGGTCGTCTACGACGGCCGCACGCTCGCCGCCGGCGATCTCGACCGCCTCGCCGCGGCCGGCCGGCGCGACGGCGTCGACTGCCGGATCTTCGAGAGCCGCGAGGAGATCTCCGGGCTCTGTGAGCTCGTGGTCGAGGCCAACACCGAGCAGCTCGAGAACCGGGCGTTTGTCCTGGAGCTCCGCGACTGGATCAGGTTCAGCGCCGGTCAGGCCCTGGCGAGCCGGGACGGGCTCTACTCGGGGGTGATGGGCAGCCCCAGCCTGCCCGCCTGGCTCGG
>JALOKS010000369.1 GCA_025456385.1 Thermoanaerobaculales bacterium
CCGAGGTTGGCAGCGAGCGCTGCGGCATCCCTCAGGCTGCCGGACGATGAGTTCCGGGTCGGCATCGCCACGCCGAGGACCTTGTCCGGGCCGAGGGCGCGCGCTGCGATCGCGGCGACCAGGGCCGAGTCGATGCCCCCCGACAGGCCGAGCAGAACGCGCTCGAAACCGCACTTGGCGACGAAGTCCTTGAGACCGAGCTCGAGCGCCGCCATCGCCTCGGCCTCGCGTGACTCGCTGACCGGCCGAAGCTCGCCGGGCGGCCCCTCCACCCGGGTGGTCGGACCGAGGCCCCGCTCCGGAATCTCGTAGAGCAGGAGGTCCGCAGCGAAGTCCCGCGCCCGCGCCACCACGCGGCCCGAGCCGTCGAAGATCATCGAGTGGCCGTCGAAGACGAGCTCGTCGTTGCCGCCGACCTGGTTGGCGTACACGAAGAAGCGGCCGGCGCTGACGGCGTGGCGGCGCACGAGCTCGCGCCGCGCCGCCGCCTTGCCGAGCTCGAAGGGGCTTGCCGAGATGTTGATGAGGAGCTGCGCGCCGCAGTCGATGAGCTCGAGCACGGGATCGCGGGTGTACAGGCTCTGCCCGTCGCGATCGGGGTCGGCCCAGGCGTCCTCGCACACCGACACGCCGAGCCGCACACCGTGGAGCTCGAGCGGGCGAACCTCGGCCCCCGGCTCGAAGTAACGGGCCTCGTCGAAGACGTCGTAGGTCGGGAGCAGGCACTTCCGGGTCCGGTCGACGACCCGGCCGCGGTGACACAGCGCGGCCGCGTTGTAGAGAGCCTTGCCGACCCCGCTCTCGTTGCGCTCGACGAAGCCGACGAGAATGCCGAGCCGCTCGTCGCTCAGGGCGGCCACCCGTGCGAGCTGCTCGAGGTTGCGGTCGATGAACTCCGGCCGTTCGAGGAGGTCGCCGGGCGGATAGCCGACGGTCGCGAGCTCGGTGAAGACCACCAGGTCGGCCGCGGCGTTCCGCGCCTGCGCCACCGCCGCCGCCATGGCCTCGAGGTTGGCCGCGAAGGCGCCGATCGTGAAATCAATCTGGGCGATGGCGATCTTCATCGACGGGGCCTCCCCAACGGATCGAAACCAGGATAACCCCTCTGCAGCTCGGGCCTGCCGGCACAGCCGGCAGGCCCGAATCGCTGAAACACCAACCCCGCCGGGGAGGGACCGGCGGGGTGGCGAGGAAGGAGGTGAGTCGAGGGTCTCGTCGTCCCTGATCTCATTCCGTATACGGGTGAACCCGCTGGGGTGTTGGGGTCTTCCCGGACCCCCGCGTGGTAGCATCCGAAGGCAGAGACCACGAAGCCAAGGCGCCCCCCGGTGGGCAGGGAGTCGGGATGTTGGAGCGCATCGGTCACTACCGGATCGTCGCCGAGCTGGGCCGCGGCGGCATGGGTGTCGTCTACAAGGCGCACGAGGAGTCGCTCAACCGCTTCGTCGCCATCAAGGTCCTCGGCGAGCACCTGACCGAGGACCCGAGCCACGTCCAGCGCTTCCTGCGCGAGGCCCAGAGCGCGGCCAGCCTCAACCACCCCAACATCGTCCAGATCTACGCCATCAGCCAGGACCAGGGCCGCCATTACTTCGTGATGGAGCATGTCACGGGGCAGAGCCTGCAGAAGGTGCTGCGCTCCCGGGGCAGGCTCGACGCCATCCAGACCGCCCGGATCGCCCTGCAGACCGCCTCGGGTCTGCGCGCGGCGCACGAGCACGGCGTCATCCACCGCGACATCAAGCCGGCGAACCTGCTGATCGACGACCGCGGCCTGGTCAAGATCGCCGACTTCGGCCTCGCGCTCATGGGCAACGCCGCGTCCCGCCTCACCGCGACCGGCATGTTCATGGGCACGCCGGGCTACCTGTCGCCCGAGCAGTGCCTGGACAAGGACATCGACCACCGCACCGACATCTACTCCCTCGGCGTCACCCTCTTCGAGGCCCTCAGCGGCAAGGCGCCGTTCACCGGCGACAGCCCGCTCGCCCTGCTGCGGCAGATCATCGAGGTCGAGCCGCCGGACCTCGGCGAGCTCCAGCCCGGGGTCGATCCCGAGCTGCGCACCCTCGTGCAGCGCATGATGGCGAAGGACCGCGACCTGCGGATCGCGAGCTGCGCGGAGCTCGTCGACGCGCTCGAGCGCTTCCTCGCGGCGCGCGGCGCGGTGGGGAGCCTGGTCGAGCGCCTCGCGGCCGCGACCGCGAGCGGGGCGCCGCCGCCCCCTCCTCCGCCGGCACGCGTCGCGGATCTCGACTCGCAGCCCACGACCGCCGTCTCCGGCGACCTGCCGGGATCCGTCGCGCCGCCGCCGCCCCCGCTGCCGGTGATCGAGTCGGCGCCGGTGGAGAGGCCCGCCCCGGGCAGCGGTCGCAAGCTCGCCCTGGTGGCGGCCCTGGTCGTGGCCCTGGGTCTCGCGGCGGTGGTCGTCGGCGGCGTCTTCGCCTGGCGCTCGGGAGCCCTGTCGCGCGTGGCCCGGCTCGCCACCTCGGCGAGGACCGCGCCGACCGCCGCGGCCAGGGGCGCCGAAGTGCCCCCGGACCAGGCCCGAGCCGAGACCCCGGAGCCTGCATCCGGAGCGCTCGGCGCCTCCGGACCGGCTGCGGCCACGAGCCGGGGGGAGGCCGTGCGCGAGCCCGTCGCACGGGCCACGGCCCCGCTCGCCGGGGCCGGTCAACCCGCGGCCGGCGGCGCCGCGTCCGGACCTGCCCCCGCGGAGGCCGCGCCGGCGCGACCGGCGCGTGAGGCGGCGAGCGGGCCCGCCGAGCCGGCCCGGCCGACGGTGCCGCCGCCCGAGGGCACCGCCGTGATCGCGGTCGGCGACCCGCTGTTGGCCGGTGAGGCCGAGGCTTTCATCGAGGCCGCCCTCGCTCGCGCCGGCGTGCCCCTGGTCGACGAGGCAGGGGTGCCAGGCCTCGAGGCTCTCATCTCGGGCGCCGAGGAGCGGCGGCCGGGAGACGCCCACGGCCTGCTGCAGCCCTATGCCCGGCACCTCGTGATGGTGCGGGTCGAGTACCTGGGCGAGCGGCCCCTCGTGTACATGGG
>JALOKS010000083.1 GCA_025456385.1 Thermoanaerobaculales bacterium
CGGCCGCGGCCCCTGTGCTACCCTCGCCGCCATGAGCGCGAGCATGACCCCCGCCGATCTCAGGCGCGTCGCCGCGGACTTCCGCGAGCGGTATGCGCCCGGCCGGGTGCGCGGGCTGCTGGTCGCCGGCTCCGGCCTCAAGCTCGAGGTCCCGGGGTGGAGGCCGTCCGAGGTCGTCGGCCTCGCGGAGGTCTTCCCCTTCCCGCTCCACGCCCTCATGGGGCACAGTCAGAGCTTCACCCTCTGGCGCCGCGGCGACGAGACGCTGCTGGTCGCCAACGGCCGCTTCCACCTCTACCAGGGCTACCGGCCCGAGGAGGTGGTGGCCCCGGTCCGCCTGGCGGGCCTGCTCGGCGCCGAGGCGATGATCGCCACCAACGCCACCGGCGCCGTCGACCCGGCGATCGCGCCCGGCTCGCTGGTGCTGGTGAGCGACCACCTCAACCTGCAGGGCGCGAACCCTCTGGTGGGCGCCTGGGGGCGGGAGCTCGGTCCGCAGTTTCCCGACATGAGCGCGGCCTACGACCGCGAGCTGCGGGAGCTCGCGCGGGCGGCGGCGGTCGAGGCGGGCTTCGCGGTCCACGAGGGCGTGTACGCGGCGCTCCTCGGCCCCTCCTTCGAGACGCCCGCGGAGATCCGCATGCTGCGGGCGCTCGGCGCCACGGTGGTCGGGATGTCGACAGTGCCGGAGGTGATCGCCGCCCGCCACATGGGGATGAAGGTGCTGGTTCTGTCCTTCGCCGCCAACCCGGCCGCCGGCCTGGTGGACCGGCCGCTCACCCACCAGGAGGTGCTCGACGAGGGCGAGAAGGCCGCGGCCAAGCTGGCGACCCTCATGGGGCTGCTGGTGGAGAGAGTGTTTTCGTGATTTCGGATTTCGGATTTCGGATTTCGAATTTTTCCCCCACCCACCCGGAGCCGAAACACGAATCGACGTTGGCGCACCGAGCTGTCCCGCGCCATTCGGCGATGGGGGGGCGGCCGGGAAATTCGAAATTCGAAATTCGAAATTCGAAATTTCCGCCCGCACCCCCTCGTGTCCCGGACCGGTTCCGGGTCGGGTGGGGGCAATTCAGAATTCAGAATTCAGAATTCAAAATTCGCAAAAACGTCGTTCGAGGCGTTTCGTGACGGCATCACTCTTCCTCGACGTTTTTGCGGTGGGCCCCATCCAGGCCAACTGCGTCCTCCTCGGCGATGCCGCCGCCGGCGAGCTCGCGGTCATCGACCCCGGTGACGAGGGGGCGCTGATCGCGGAGCGGGTCCGCGCGAGCGGCCTCCGGCCGGCGATGATCCTCCACACCCACGGCCACCTCGACCACGCCGCCGGCACCGCCGAGCTCGTGGCCCTGCTGCCCGCCGGCCTGCCCGTGGGCCTGCACCGCGACGAGCTCGAGCTCTACCGCAACCTGCCCATGCAGGCGCGGATGTTCGGCCTCGAGGCCGAGGCGCCGCCGGAGCCCACCCTGTGGTTCGAGCACGGCCAGCGTCTCGAGCTCGGCGGCCTGCGGCTCGAGGTCCGCCACACCCCGGGTCACTCGCCGGGAGGCGTCAGCTTCGTGGTCGAGGGCGCCGCGCGACCGCTGGTGGTGGTCGGCGACGTGCTCTTCGCGGGCTCCATCGGCCGCACCGACCTCTGGGGCGGCTCCTTCCCGGTCCTCGAGCGCTCGATCCGCGGCCAGCTCTACTCCCTGCCCGAGGACACCCGCGTCGTCTGCGGCCACGGGCCCGACACCACCATCGGCCGCGAGCGCGCCGGCAATCCGTTCGTGTCGGGCTGACGGCCGTCAGAGTGGCGGTGCGGCGCCCTCCGGCCGCGGTCCGGGACCGCGGCTGCGGGCGCTCGCCTCAGCTCCCGTTCTCCCGGCTTCGACGGATCGTCGCGTGCGGCGCGCGGCGACGCGGTACGGGCTGCGGTGATTCTGGCCTCCGCTCCCGGATCATGAGACAGAGCAGAGGTCCGCGAGTCCGAGAACGGGTCGCACCACGGCCGTGCCGTGCTATAGTCCCAGTCAATCCGTCCGATCACCGACGCTCGTCATCGAGGTGTCGGACGACAACAAGGAGGAACTCAGGATGAAGCGCACGGTTCTCGCGGTAGTGTGTGTGATGGTCCTCGGCGCGGCGGTCGCGCCTGCCCAGGACACCATCGTCGACGGCGTCATGAAGGCCTGCGAGCCGGAGATCACGGAGTACTGCAGCCGGGTCACGCTCGGCGAGGGGCGGCTGCTGGCCTGCTTCTACGCCCACGAGGACAAGCTGTCGGGCGCCTGCCAGTACGCGCTCTACGACGCGGCGGCGCAGCTCGAGGCCTTCGCGACCGCGGTCACCTACGTCGCGACCTCCTGCCACGACGAGCTCCTGAAGTTCTGCGGCGACGTCCAGCTCGGCGAGGGCCGGGTCGGCAGCTGCCTCCTCGAGCACAAGGCCGAGGCGGGCGCGGAGTGCCAGAAGGCGATCGCCGACGTCGGCCTCGAGGCCGTCGAGGAGACCCCCGCAGCCAAGTAGCGGGCGGAGATACGAGATACGAGATACGAGATACGAGATACGAGATACGAGATGCGGTGAGACGCAGCCGCATGCCAGTGGGTGCGGGCGGGCGGCAATCCGAAATCTGAAATCCGAAATCTGAAATCAAAAAAAAGGGGGCGGGTTTCCCCGCCCCTCAGTTTTTGAACGTTGCTACGTTCAACGTGCAAACGTTACAACGTCACTGCTGCCAGCTGTCGAGCATCTTCATGTAGTTGGCGCGGGTCAGCTTGGCGGCGTTCGGCACCTTGGCCATGTTCATCGAGCCCTGCATCTGGGCGAGCGACTCGTAGTCGTGCTCGGTGAGCCAGAAGGTGATCGCCTCGAGCGTGCGGCCGATGTGCTCGGGGCCGTGGATCAGGAGCGCCGACACCATCTGCACCGCGTGCGCGCCGGTCATCACCGCCTTGATGACGTCCACCGCGCTGTGGGCGCCGCCGGAGGCGGCGATCGAGATCCCGAGCTGGCTCGAGAGGATCGACACCCAGCGCAGGCGCAGCCGCAGCTCGTCGGCCGTGGAGAGGCGCAGGTTGGGCACCACGTCGAGGTTCTCGATGTCGATGTCCGGCTGGTAGAAGCGGTTGAAGAGGACCAGGCCGTCGGCTCCCGCCTCCTCGAGGCGGCGCGCGAAGTGCGAGAGCGATGAGTAGAAGGGCGAGAGCTTGACCGCGATCGGAACCGACACCGCGGCCTTGACCGCGCGGACGATGGCGAGGGTGCGCTCCTCGACCGCCTCACCGGTCTCGCCGGGGTCGGTGGCGAGGAAGTAGGCGTTGAGCTCGATCGCGTCGGCGCCGGCCGCCTGCATCTTCTCGGCGTAGCGCGTCCAGCCGCCGGGGGAGGTCCCGTTCAGGGACGCGATGACGGGAATCGAGACCGCCTCCTTGGCGGCGCGGATGTGGTCGAGGTAGTGGTCCGGACCGACGTGGTAGCCGGCCGGGTCGGGGAGGTAGGACGAGGCCTCGGCGAAGCCCGCGCCCTGAGCCTCCATCGCCATCTGCGCTTGCGCGGCGCCGACGATCTCCTCCTCGAAGAGCGAGGGCAGGACGACGGCGGCGGCGCCGGCGTCGGCGAGCTGGCGCAGGGTGTCGATCGAGGTGCCGAGGGGGCTCGAGCCGCAGACGATCGGGTTGGCGAGCTCGAGCCCGAGGTATGTGGTCGTGAGATTCATGGCATGTCCCTCAGTTGGATTCGCTGTCGGCGGCGGCGCCGTAGTGCAGGTTCGCGAGCTGCTGGTACATATCGTACTTCGCCTGCACGTTGCGCTGGGCGTCCGCCAGCAGCCGCTTCGAGCGCTCGGGGTCGACCTTGGCCAGCATCTTGAATCGGGTTTCGGACAGCGCGTACTGGTCGAAGGGGATCTTGGGCGCCTTCGAGTCGAGCTTGAGCGGGTTCTCGCCCATCGCCGTGCGCCGCGGGTCGAAGCGGTACATGGGCCAGGCGCCGCTCTCCACCGCCATCAACTGGTGGTCGAGCGAGTCGGCCATCGGGTAACCGTGGGCGATGCAGTGCGAGTAGGCGATGATGAGCGACGGGCCGTCGTAGGACTCGGCCTCGAGGAAGGCGCGGACGGTCTGGCTGTCCTTGGCGCCGAAGGCCACCGAGGCGACGTAGACGTGGCCGTAGGCCATGGCCATCATGCCGAGGTCCTTGGATGGGATCCCCTTGCCGCCCATGGCGAACTTCGCGACGGCGCCGAGCGGCGTCGCCTTCGAGGCCTGGCCGCCGGTGTTGGAGTAGACGCCCGTGTCGAGCACCAGCAGGTTGACGTTGCGGCCGATGCCGAGGGTGTGGTCGAGGCCGCCGTAGCCGATGTCGTAGGCCCAGCCGTCGCCGCCGACCGCCCACACGCTCTTGCGGACCAGGTAGTCCACGATCTGGGCGAGCTTCGCGGCCGCGGGCTCCTTGAGGCCGGCCAGCTTCGCGCGCAGGGTCGCCACCCGGGCGCGCTGGGCGGCGATGCCCTCCTCGCTCTTCTGGTCGGCGAACAGGATCTCGTCGACGAGCTCGTCGCCGAACGTCGAGGCCAGGCTCTTGAGCAGGTTTCGAGCCGACGTCTCGGTCTGGTCGATGGCGAGCCGGAAGCCGAGCGAGAACTCGGCGGCGTCCTCGAACAGCGAGTTGTTCCAGGCCGGGCCGCGCCCCTCGGCGTTGACCGCGTACGGGGTAGTGGGCAGGTTGCCGCCGTAGATCGACGAGCAGCCGGTGGCGTTGCCGACCAGCAGCCGATCGCCGAAGAGCTGGGTGAGGAGCTTGACGTACGGGGTCTCGCCGCAGCCCTCGCAGGCGCCCGAGAACTCGAACAGCGGCTGGAAGAACTGCGCGCCCTTGACGTCGATCTTGACCTTGGTGCGATCCACCTCGGGCAGGTCGAGGAAGAAGGCGAAGTTCTCGCGCTCGGACTCACGCAGCGGCATCTGCGGCGCCATGTCCAGCGCTTTGTGCTTGGGGTTCGACTTGTCCTTCGCCGGGCAGACGCGGACGCAGAGCTCGCAGCCGGTGCAGTCCTCCGGCGCCACCTGGATGGTGTACTTCGAGCCCTCGAAGTCCTTGGCTTTGTACTCGACCGCCTTGAAGGTCGCCGGGGCGCCCTGGAGGGCCGACGGGTCGTACACCTTGGCGCGGATGGCGGCGTGCGGGCAGACCATCGCGCACTTGTTGCACTGGATGCAGAGCTCCTCGTCCCACACCGGGATGTCGATCGCGATGTTGCGCTTCTCCCAGCGGGTGGTGGCGGTGGGCCAGGTGCCGTCGGGTGGGAAGGCCGACACCGGCAGCAGGTCGCCCTTGCCCTCGAGCATCAGCGCGGTGACCCGCCGCACCAGCTCCGGCGCCTCGCTCGAGACCGTCGGCGGCCGGGTGGAGACCGCCGTGACCTTGCCCGGCACCTTCACCTCGTGCAGGTTGGCGAGCGTGCTGTCGACTGCCTCGAAGTTGAGGCGCACGATCTCGTCGCCCTTGTTGCCGTAGGTCTTCTTGATCGCGCCCTTGATCTTGGCGATCGCCTCCTCGCGGGGCAGGATGCCGGAGATCGCGAAGAAGCAGGTCTGCATGATGGTGTTGGTGCGGCGCCCCATGCCGGTCTCGCGCGCGACCTCGGTGGCGTCGATGCAGTAGACCTTGAGCTTGAGGTCGACGATCGCCTGCTGGACCTCGCGCGGGAAGCGGTCCCAGATCTCCTCGGGGCCGAAAGGCGAGTTGACGAGGAAGGTTCCACCGGGCTGGGCGTGGGCGAGCATGTCGAGCTTCTCGACGAAAACCCACTGGTGGCAGGCCACGAACCTGGCCTTGCGGATCAGGTACGACGCCCGGATCGGCCGGGGGCCGAAGCGCAGGTGGGAGACGGTGACGGCGCCGGCCTTCTTCGAGTCGTAGACGAAGTAGCCCTGGGCGTAGTTGTCGGTCTCCTCGCCGATGATCTTGATCGAGTTCTTGTTGGCGCCGACCGTGCCGTCGGAGCCGAGCCCGTAGAAGAGGCCGCGGAAGACGTCGTCGGAGGCGATGGTGAAGTCGTCGTCCATGGGCAGCGAGGTGTGGCTGACGTCGTCGACGATGCCGACGGTGAAGTGGTTCTTCGGCTTCTCGGCGGCGAGGTTGTCGAAAATCGCCTTCACCATGGTGTCGTTGAACTCCTTCGACGACAGGCCGTAGCGGCCCCCGACCACCACCGGCTCGACCGCGAAGCGGCTGGCGCCGGCGGTTCTCGCCTCGTGCAGCGCGGTGATCACGTCGAGGTAGAGCGGGTCGCCGAGAGAGCCCGGCTCCTTGGTGCGGTCCATGACCGCGATCTTCTTGACCGAAGCAGGCATCGCCGCGAGGAAGTGCTGCGCCGAGAACGGACGGTAGAGGCGGACCTTCAGGACCCCGACCTTCTCGCCGCGGCCGTTGAGCCAGTCGACCATCTCGTGCACCGCCTCGGCGCCCGAGCCCATGATCACCACCACGCGCTCGGCCTTGGGGTCGCCGATGTAGTCGAAGAGGTGGTAGGAGCGGCCGATGCGCGCGGCGAACTTCTCCATGGCGTCGACCACGTGCCCGGGGCAGGCCTCGTAGAAGGGGTTGATGGCCTCGCGCGCCTGGAAGAAGGTGTCCGGGTTCTGCGAGGTGCCGCGGATCACCGGGCGGTCCGGAGAGAGCGCGCGCCTGCGGTGGGCCTGCACCAGGTCGTCGTCGATGAGGTGGCGCAGGTCGTCGTCCTCGAGGAGCTCGATCTTCGACACCTCGTGCGAGGTGCGGAAGCCGTCGAAGAAGTGGACGAAGGGAATGCGGCTGGCCAGTGACGCCATCTGCGCGATGCACGCCATGTCGTGCGCTTCCTGGACCGAGCCCGAGGCGATCAGCCCCCAGCCGGTCTGCCGGACGGCGTTGATGTCGGAGTGGTCGCCGAAGATGGAGAGCGCGTGGGTCGCGAGGGTCCGGGCCGAGACGTGGAAGACCGCCGGGGTGAGCTCGCCGGCGATCTTGTACATGCTCGGGATCATCAGCAGCAGGCCCTGCGAGGCGGTGAAGGTGGTGGTCAGCGCGCCCGCCTGCAGCGAGCCGTGCACCGCGGCCGACGCGCCGCCCTCGGATTGCATCTCGACCACGTCGGGGACGATGCCCCAGATGTTGGTCTTGCCCCGCGCCGACCACTCGTCGGCGAACTCGCCCATGTTCGAGGACGGCGTGATCGGGTAGATGGCGCAGACCTCGTTGATGCGGTGCGCTGTCGAGGCCGTGGCCTCGTTGCCGTCAATCATCACGGTTCTTCGGTGTGCCATGGGTATCCTCCGCGGGTCGGGCCTCGCTGGGCCGCCCGGCTTCGTTGGTCAGTGGATGACACGCGGCCAGAGGGCCACGTGAACAAATTCACAATGCGCAGGATAAACCTCGCCGGGTTTCCTGGCAAGTGCGGTGCAGGTCGGGTCCGGGCTGCCTTTCAGGGCGTGTCTCGGAGCCTTCACAGAGCGCTCAACCCGTGTTCTTGTCGCGCATGCGGCCGAGCCAGACGTTGATCGGGTGGCGCCGCGAGAGGAAGGAGAAGGTCACCGGTCGGCGCCGGCCGATCTCGGCGAAAATCTTCTGGATGCGCTGGTTGGAGGGCTGTAGACGAAGGCCGGCCTCGAGGTTGCGGACCGCGTTCTTGCGGTCGTCGCGCTCGAGGTAGACGAGCGCGAGGTTGATCCGGTGCTCCGGGTCGAGGAAGTTCGACTTGAGCGAGATGTTGCAGTACTGCAACGCCTCCGCGTACTTGTGCTTGACCATCGCCACGCACAGGCCGTAGTAGGAGAAGGCGGAGGCGGCGAAGCGTTTGTCGGTGAGCTCCCCCTCCGCCGACAGCTTGGCCAGGTAGGCCTCGAAGACCTCGATGGCGTCCTCGTAGCGGCCGCTGCGCGTCCACGCGACGGCCTCCTGGATCCGGTCGCGCATGGTTCCGAAGGGGAGGTCGGTCTCGACCATTGGCCGGCAGTATAGCCCAGCCCCGGCAATTCGCGGCGGGCTAGCCCCCGGCGAGCGCCGCCCGCCACGCGTCGCGGTGCTCGTGCACGATGTCGAGCAGCTCGCCGTGGACCCCCGCGGGCCCGCAGACGACGTTGCCGCTTGCGAGCCAGCCGCCGCCGCCCTCCATGTCGGTGATGACGCCCCCCGCCTCCTCGATCAGGACCGCACCGGCGGCGACGTCCCAGGGCGAGAGCTGGAACTCGAAGAAGCCGTCGAAGAGGCCGCAGGCGGTGTAGGCGAGGTCGAGGGCGGCGGCGCCGGGGCGGCGCACCGACTTGCAGCGGAGAAAGGCCTCGCGGAAGATGGCGAGGTAGGGGTCGAGCAGGCGGTGCGCCTTGAAGGGGAAGCCGGTCGCGAGCAGCGACCCGGCGAGGCCCGATTGGCGGCTGACCCGGCAGGGAGCGCCGTTCCAGCGCGCGCCGCAGCCGCGCGCGGCCGTGAAGACGTCGCCCTTGCAGGGATCGAGGACGACGCCGAAATCGACGCGGCCCGCCGCCACCACCCCGATCGAGACCGCGAACTGCGGAATGCCGTGCACGAAGTTGGTGGTGCCGTCGAGGGGGTCGACGATCCAGACCGGACCCGAGTCGTCGTCGCGCGACCAGCCGGCCTCCTCCGAGAGCACGCGGTGCTCGGGGAAGCGCGCCGCGACGGCGGCGACGATCGCACGCTCGGAGGCGAGGTCGGCGGCGCTCACCAGGTCGTTGCGGGCCTTCTCGCTGACCTGGTCAGGGGTGAGCGAGCGCCAGTACCTCATCAGCTCGGCGCCGCCGATCCGGGCGACCGCCTCGACCTCGTCGAGAAAGGCCTCAGGTTCGGGAAATAGCACCGTGCCCCTCCTCGTTGCTGCTGGTGGACACCGACCCCATGGCAATCGACCGCATCCGTTCTCCCTTCGACGCGCGCTGCGAGCTGATGCTCGACGTGACCCGCCGCACCCTCGAGTGCGACCCGGACCTCAAGCTCTGCGAGGGCCTGCGCCTGATCGAGGCGACCCACAAGGCGATCGCGCGTCTCGCCCCCGGTTCCATCACGCACTTCGAGAACGAGGTGCTGCCGCAGCTGCGGAGCGTGCTCATGGAGCGCTTCGGCGTCTCCGAGCTGCCCGCCGGCCCGCTCAACTGAGGGGCACTTCGGCGTACTCGGGAAGCTGGCGCAGCTCCTCGGGCGGGAGACCCGCCTCGAGCTCGACCGTCACCTCGTCGCCCTCGCCCAGAGCGA
>JALOKS010000084.1 GCA_025456385.1 Thermoanaerobaculales bacterium
TGTGGTGGCGCCCTTCCCGGGCGCGGCCGGCGGCGCTTTCGCCGGCGCCGTCCTGGTGCTGGCGGCTTCGATCTGGTGGATGGCGAGAATCGGTTCCGATGCCGCGCCCCGGTCGGACTCGGGCCCCGAGCTGCCCGCCGCCGACGGCGCGGCCATGATGGAGGTCTGAATGCGCGCTCTTCCCGTGGTCCTGCTGGTGGCAGGTGTGCTGCTCTTCCTGGTCAGTCTCTCGGCCGACGCTCTCGGCTTCGGCCCTTCACCCGGCATCGGCCTCAAGCAGCTCGCCGGCGCGGTCGTCGGGGTCGTCCTCGCCGCGGTCGGGATGGTGCAGCTCAGGAAGGCGAAGAGCGCGGCGACGAAGTAGGCGCTCGGAGCCCGGAATCCGGAGCTGCGTGCAGCCGTCCGATCCGGGTTCCGGGTGCTCCTCTCCCGCCCACCCGGCACGCGGGACACCTGCTCCGCACCCGCCTCGGACACCTGGCCGAAACCGTCGGGCTGCCCGTGCCGCCTGCCGCGGGGGACGGGTGGAGCTCGCGTTCCGCCGCGAAACGGGGCCAGTTGATCCTCCCGCCCCGGCTGGTCCCCGACTGCGTCCGCGCGCCCGGCCTCGACCGCCTACGGCGCCGACTGCTCCTCCGCGATCCGGCGCGTGGCCGCGTGCCCGAGTCGGGCGCCGCCTGATCCCGGCTCCCTGCCGGGCGCTGTAACCGGGGGCCACCTGCGCGGCATACAGGACTCGGAACCAAGAGAGACGAGGACTCAATCGGAAGAGAGAGTGGCCTGTCAACCGTGCGAACCGAGGACGAAAGGAGACGAGGATGAACGCGAAGGTCACGAGAATGCTGGTCCATGCGGCCATGGCCGGGATGATCGCGGGAGCGGGGGCCGTGGCCACCGCCGGCGCAACGGCGGTCGGCGAGCGGCCGGGGGTCGAGCAGAACAGCTGCGGCGGCAAGGACAGCTGCGGCGCCGCGTCGGGGGACCAGGCGCAGAGCTCGGAGCGCCACGCCTGTAAGGGCATGAACGCGTGCAAGGGCCAGGGCGCCTGCGCCGCCGGCGACAACGGCTGCGCCGGCAAGAACTCCTGCAAGGGCAAGGGCGGCTGCGCGTCCGAGGATGCCAGGCACGCCTGCAAGGGTCAGAATGACTGCAAGGGTCTCGGCGGCTGCTCGAGCGGCGACAACGGCTGCGCCGGCAAGAACTCCTGCAAGGGAAAGGGCGGCTGCGAGGTGCCGGTGAAGCACCAGGAGCCGAAGGCCTGAGGATCGCGGGACGACGCGGGCCGTCGGGGCGGTCCCGCGGCCCGCGTCGCCGTTGGCGCCAGCAGGCGCTCTCCCCGGCAACCGATCCGCACACCACAGGGACGAGGAGGCGACGAACCATGACCGCCAACCGCTGGGGCTTCCCCGATCTCGGCCTCGGAGTCGGGCTGAGGACCGCGCACTACGCCCACATCCTGTCGCAGGAGCCGGATGTCGGCTTCTTCGAGATCCTGACCGAGAACTACCTCGACACCGGCGGCCGCCCGCTCCACATCCTCGACCAGGTCGCCGAGCGCTACCCGGTCGTGATGCACGGCGTGTCGATGTCGATCGGTTCGACCGACCCGATCGACCTCGGCTACCTGGCCAAGGTCAAGGCCCTCGCCGAGCGCACCGGCGCGCTGTGGATCTCCGACCACATCTGCTGGACCGGCGTGCTCGGCCGCAACACCCACGACCTGCTGCCGCTGCCCTACACCGAGGAGAGCCTGGCCCACTCGGTGGCGCGCATCAGGAAGGTGCAGGAGTTCCTCGAGCGGCCGCTGGTGCTGGAGAACCCCTCCACCTACCTCGAATTCGCCGCCGATGACATGAGCGAGTGGGAGTTCGTCGCCCGCCTCGCCGAGGAGGCCGACTGCGGCCTGCTCTTCGACGTCAACAACGTCTACGTCTCGGCCTTCAACCACGGCTACGACCCGGTGGCCTACATCGACGCCATCCCCGGCGACCGGGTCTGCCAGTACCACCTCGCGGGCCACACCAACAAGGGGACGCACATCATCGACACCCACTCGGACCACGTCGTCGACCCGGTGTGGGAGCTCTACGGCCACACCATTCGCAGCCTCGGCCCGCGGGCCACGCTCCTCGAGTGGGACGCCGACATCCCGCCCTTCGAGGTCGTTCACGCCGAGGTCCGCAAGGCCGAGGCCTGGCGCCGGCTGGAGGTGGCCAATGTCGCGTGACGCCCTCCCGCTGCAGCCCGGGCTCGAGCGCCTGCAGCGCTGGATGCAGGCGGTGGTGGTCCACCCCGGCACGGTCGAGGACGCGATCGCGTCGACCGGCGCTGCCGCCGAGATCCCGGTCGAAAGCCTCGACCGGGTCGTGCGTCCGTCGCGCTCGATGAGCCCCGCCGAACGCGTCGGCGTCTACCACGGCATGTACCTGATGCGGATGGAGGAGGCCCTGGCTGCCGACTACCCGGTGACCCGCCATCAGCTCGGGGACCACCGCTTCCGTCACCTGGTGCGGGCCTACGTCGAGCGCCACCCCTCGCGGAGCTACACCTTGAACCGCCTCGGCGACCACCTGCCGCAGTTCTTCCTCGAGGAGCCGGACTGGCCCCAGGCCGCCTTCCTCCACGACCTCGCACGCCTGGAGCTCGCCATGACCGAGGCCTTCGACGAGGAGGAGTCGCCCGCCCTCGGTCCGGCCGAGCTTGAGGCGGTCGCTCCGGAGGCGTGGGAGAGGGCCCGTCTGCGGCCGATCGCCGCTCTCCGCCTGCTCGCGCTGCGGCACGCCGTCATCCCGCACCTCCTCGCCTACCACGAGGACCGGCCGGCGCCAGCGCCGCGCCGCCGCGCCAGCCGGGTGGCCCTCTACCGCCGGGACTTCGCCGTGCGCCGCCTCGAGCTCGACCGGGCGCAGCACGAGCTGCTCGCCGCTCTGTGCTCCGGAGCGCCCCTCGGCGGGGCCCTGTCGGCGGCCGCCGCCCGCCAGCGGTCCGCCCGCCAGCAGGATAAGATCTTCCGCTGGTTCCGGACCTGGGTCGCCGAGGGGCTGTTCGCCGCGATCGAGATCTGAGGGCGCGAGCCGGAACCACCTGCCCGGAGCTCCGGCCCGGAGTCCCCATGGACCCGCCGCAGGGACCCGCGGAACCTCACCCGCAGTGGAATTGACCGCAACCTCGAGTGCCCCGACAATGGTCGCATGCCGGCATCCAGGGACCTTCCGCCGCCGTCGCCAGGCCACTGCTGCCCCGCCATGCAGCGGCTGATCGAGCTCGAGGGCAGAGTCGGCCTGCCGCAGTGGGCAGTCGAGTGCCTGACACGCCTCTTCTCGGCCCTTTCCGACCCGACCAGGGTGCGGATCATCCACGCCCTGGCCGACGCCAGGCGGCTCAACGTGACCGAGCTCGCCTCCGCGACCGGGCTCACGGTCTCCGCGACCAGCCATCAGCTCCGCCTTCTCCGCGACCGGCACCTGGTGCGCGCCGAGCGGGACGGCCGTTCCGTGTACTACCTCGTCGCGGACGAGCACGTGCGGACCCTCTTCTGCACCGGCATCGAGCACGCCCTGGACGACTGCAGCAGAGGCGGCCGCCGCAGCGATTCGCAGCCACGCTGAGCGCGGGCAGCCGCCGCTGCTCAGCGGCCCCCGCGCGCGAGGTCCGCGACCCCGGCCGCGAGCAAGGTCGCGCCGAGGACGACCACCACGGCCGGGCCCGTCGGCATGTCGAGGTAGTACGAGCCCATCAGTCCCACGGCCGAGCCGAGGGCGCCGACCGCCCAGCCGAGGGCCAGCCGCGCCCGCATCCCGGCGTGGAGCAGGATCGCGACGCAGGCCGGGATCACGAGGTAGGCGAAGACCATCAGGATGCCGCCGACCTCGACCGAGAAGGTGATCATGACCCCGAACGCGAGGTAGAACACGAAGTCCCACCAGCGCACCTTCCAGCCGCGGCGCCAGGCCTCGGCGGGGTCCCGCGAGATCAGCAGGAAGCGCTCGCGCAGCAGCCAGTGGACGAGCCCGAGCACTGCGTAGATGGCCAGCACCTTGAGGACCGCCGGCCAGGTCACCCACAGCAGGCTGCCGGAGAGCGTCTCCTTGATGTGCTCGGCGCCCTCCGGCGCCCGGTCCGCGACCAGGATGGTCACGGCCGAGGCCACCACGAAGGTGATGCCGATGACCGCCTCCTGCGGCAGCTTCTCGTGACGGACCCGGGTGAGCGCGAAGAGCGCCGCGGCGATGACCGCGAAAACGAGGCTGAACGCGGTCGAGCCCGGCTCGCCCGGGTGGTGGCCGAAGGCGAAGCCCACCACCGCCCCCATCGCCGCGAACTGGGCGACCGCGAGGTCGACGAAGAGGATCCGGCGCTCGATGACGTGGATGCCGACGTAGGCGTGGAGGCCCACCAGCACCAGACAGGCGGTGAAGGGTGCGGCCATGAACTGCAGCATGTCGATCATCGGCGGCCTCCCGAGGTGCCTGTGGCCATCACCGGCCGTCCGCGCCGCGGAGCTGCGCCACGGTCAGTCCGCCCTCGCCGTCGACGCGCGCGAAGGCCTCGCGCAGCCTCGCGATCCAGAGGTCGACGAGGTCGAAGTAGGTCTCGACTCCGGGCTCGCCGCCGACCGACATCGGGACGACCACCGGCGCGATGCCGGTCCGGTCGGCGATCAGCTGCGGCTTGCTGCGCTCGAAGTAGTTCGCCGAGACCAGCACCCCGATGTCCTCGCGCTCGATGCGCTCGATGAGCTCCGCCACGTGGCGTGCCGTCGGCGGGATCCCGGGCTTCGGCTCGACGTAGTCCACGACGATCAACCCGAACAGGCTCGCGAAGTAGGTCCAGTCCCTGTGGTAGCAGATGACCGGCCGGCCGCGGAACGGCAGACCTTCCGCGAGCCAGCCGCCGAGGTCGGCGAGCCGCCCCCGCTCCTCGAGAAAGCTCACCAACCTGCCGCTCCTCGCCAGGGGGTCGAGGGTCGCGGTGCCGAGCAGCTCCACCAGCACATCACCGTAGAGCCGCCGCGCCAAGCGGTCCTGGAACGCCGCCAGGTTGGCGCGGTAGACGGCGCAGCCCTGGGGGTCGACCTTGCACAGACCGGTGGCGATGTTGGCGGCCACCACGCTCATGTTGACGGGCGAGGTCTGGATGTGCGGGTTCCCGAAGATGTGCACGTCGCCGGCCGAGCGGTCGAGCGAGGTGGGCTTCTCCATGAGCTCGACGCCGTGCGCGGCCGCCACGTAGCCGGCGCCGCCGTCGGCGATCGCCCGGTTTCCGGACTTGTTGACCAGCACGGGCGCCCACAGCTCGAGGTCGAGGCCGGTGCTGATGAAGAGGTCCGCGTCCTGCAGCATGACGGCGTAGGACGGCTTCGGCTTGACGAAGTGGACGTCGGCGGCGCCCTCGACGATCGCCTCGGCCACGATCCGGTCCCCACCGATCTCGCGCGCGATCGAGGCGTAGGTCTCCTGGGTCGCGACCACCTTGACCGCGGCCTCGGCGGTCGCCGACGCCGCCAGCAACCCGATCCACAGCATCACGACAGCGTTCTTCGACAGATGAGTGGCCATGGCCTCAGTACTCCTCGTGTTTGTGCGGACCGGCCGCGAAGGTGAACTGGAGCTCGAAGCGCTGGTCGGCGCCGTAGGTGGTGTGGTCGCGGTACGAGAACTGCCCGCGCAGGCGCACGAACTCCGACTGCCAGAAGGTCACATAGGGGGACAGGCCCCAGTAGCTCTCGTCCGCCACCCACTGGTCCTCGACGACGTCCCAGCGCAGGCCGGCGATCCAGCCGCGGGCGAACTTGAGCTGGCCGTAGAGGTAGCCGCCCCAGCTGGTGCGGCTGCCGCCGTCCGCGAGGTCGAGCGACGACCGGAGCACCATGCCGCGCAGCTGGACGCCGCGGTACAGCTCGCGGCCCGCTGGGTACCAGTCGTAGACCGCGTCGAGGGCGAGGAGGTCGTGGTCGAGGTCGCCGTCGCGGTCGGTGACGCCGTGCATGACACTGAGATCGAGCTCGAAGTAGGTGCTCGGGCTGAGGTCCCAGTAGTTCTTGAAGAACACCAGCGCCGTCGGCCGTTTCCAGTCCGAGCCGGCGAACGCGACCTCGTTGTCGCCGTTCATGATCTCGACCACGAGCTCGTTGGCGTCGGCCCACAGCCTGGGCATGAACCACTCCAACGACAGCCCGGTGCCGGCGAGACCGTGCGCGCCGAAGCTCTCCTGAATCACCCACGGGTAGTCCGTCTGCGGCAGCGCGTGCATGTGCCAACGGTTGAGGCTGCCGAACTGCTGGCGCTTGCGGCCGACGGTCAGGGCGGTGTTGCCCGGCATGTGCAGCCAGGTGAGGTAGCCCTCCTCGAGCGCGAAGCCGCCCTCGGCGTCGTGGGTGTGAGCGTCGTCGCCCTCATCCCCGGCGGCGTGCTCACCTGAGTCGTGCGCCTCGTCCTCGAAACCCCAGATGCTGTGCGCGCCCTCGTAGCCGAAGACGACGTGCATGCGCGTGAACGGATCCAGGTAGGCCTGCAGGTCGAGCTCGAAGTGCCGCGCCTGCATCTCGGTCCTCAGGTGGTCCCCCCCGAGAAGGAAGATGTCTCCGGTCACCGACAGCTCGGGGTTGAGCTGCGCCTGCATCCTCGCCCCGGAGCTGAACTCTGTGCTGGTGTCCACCGCCTCGGACGGCGCCTCCTGCGCCGCCTCGGCGGCGGCGGCCTGCCGCAGGTGCTCGGTCTCGGCCCTCGCGACCTGCGCCTCCTGCTGCGCCTTGAGCGCCTCGAGCTGCTGCTGGACGGCCTGCAGCTGACGCGTCAGCTCGTCGATCTGGCGCTGCAGCTCGTCGATGCCCGGCGGCTCCGGGGCTGCGGGCGGCACCTCCTGGGCGATGGCCGGCGCGACGACGAGCAGCAGCGCGATCAGCCACGGGCCGGTGCCACGAATCAATCGTGTGCTCATGATTTCTCCCTGTCGGATCGAGGTCGTCCGGAAGCGCTGAATCTCTCAGGCGACCTGCGGCGGGCCTCGCGACGGCGGGAGCTGGGTTCGGATCAGGGATCGGGCGGGGTTCGCGGCGGACTCGAGCCCGCGCAGCCCGGGGGCGAGTCCATCGAGGCGGCTGAGGCCGGGAACCGACGCGGCGGTCGACCCCACGAGGCAGGCGAGGCACGGGTGCGGCGTCATCGCCTCGCCGGCGCCGTGCAGGTGGCTCTCCTGCGACAGGGGGTGCGAGGCCCGGCAGGCGAGGTGCTCCTGCGGCACGCCGGCCTCGGCGTGGTTGTGGGGCACCGCCTGCAGCAGCCCGTGCCACAGGACAAGGGCCGCGACCAACGGCACCACCGGCAACCGGGCTCGCAGGCTCACCCTCCGATCATCCGAAGGCACGCCGCAGATGTCAACTGGAGGCGATCCGCTACACTGCCGGCCGCGCCCGCGCGCGCGGGACGGACCGGTCGACCGCGGGGGTCGGGGAGGTGCCAGGTGGTGGACAAGGACGAGATCCGGCGCCTGTACGAGTGGCTGCAGGCCCGGGTGACGCTGCGGCCGGCGACCGACGGACCGATCATCACCTTCGACGAGCCGGCGCGCAGCGACTTCGAGCAGGAGGGCTTCGCCGACGAGCTGGTGAGCCGCAGCCTCGGCGCCGCCTGGTGGCGCGAGATGGTCACGGAGATCATCGAAACCCCGGACTTCGCCGAGCCCGGAGACCCGCCGGAGCAGGTGCTCGGCTACGCCAGGGACGTGGTCCGCGAGTACATCTGGAAGCGGTTGTACTAGCCGCCCGCCCGGCCGCCCCATCGTTCGAAGGTTCGAACGTTCAAACGCCCGGCTCGCCCGGCGGCACCTCGACCCAGAACCAGCCGCGCAGCTCGCCTTCCGTGAAGCCGACCGCCTGGTCCTCGGGGTAGTTGGCGCGGATCGCCGCCATGACCTCGTCGGCGATCATCTCCGCCGGCCCGTGGCACATCTGGCACTCGGCCCGGAGCCGGATCGGGAGCAGGGCGCCGAGCTCGCCGTTGGGCCCCGCGACCCAGGTCGGCTCGCCCTCGAGCCCCGCCACGTAGGCCTCGGACCAGGCCGGCCCGCTGTTGGCCGTGTTGCGCAGGCGGTGCGAGGTGCGGCCGATGCGGAGGCCATAGGTCTCCGACACGTTCGCCGCCACCTGCGGCGCCTTCTCCCGGCAGACCGTGATGCCGGCCGCGGGGCCGCCCTGGTCGAGGGCCGCCGTCAGCTCGCCCATGAGCTCCGAGGCGAGGGCGTTGGTCGCGGTCAGCACCAGCTCCTGCTGCGCCTTCTGGGTCTCGGTCATCAGACCGGGCAGGACCTTCTCCCAGTGCGCCGCGTGGGTTTCCTCGACGACGACCGGCTCCTCGCCGGGTTTGCCGCAGCCCGACACGACCAGGCACACCGCCGTCGCGATCACGAGTGGAAGCCTCATCTCGTCCCTCCTTCCCGAGATTCCATCGAGCCGCCGGCCCTTCCTGGACGGCCAACGGCACTAGAGGATCGCCGGGCTGGAGACACCGCCCGGCGCAGTGGATCGAGGGTCATGGAGACAAGATCGGGCCGCCGCGCCGAGATGTCAAACTGCGGCATTCCGGTTCGCAGCGCCGGCGGCAATCTGTCGCCCGACCGTCGCCGGCACTCCGTTGACACAGCCGCGGCCGCCGGTTACTATAATTCGCGAGATGACGAAATGAAGTCCTCACCGCTCGACGCCGCCGTGGCCGCCGCCGCCGCCCTCGGCCACCCCGCCCGCCTGCGCACCCTCGCGATGCTGCGCTCGGGCGAGCTCTGCGTCTGCCAGATCACGGCTGTGCTCGAGCTCGCACCCTCGACCGTGTCGGCCCACCTCAAGGACCTGCGCCGCGCCGGTCTCGTCACCGAGCGCAAGGCCGGCCGCTGGGTCCACTTCGGCCTCGCCCGGGAGCCCGCCGCCCGCGCCTGGATCGCGGCGGCGCTCGCCGCTGCGGGGGACGACACACAGCTCACGGCCGACGCCCGGCTGGTCGCAGCCCTGCGAGCCCTGCCGGTCGAGGACCTGTGCCGGACAGGCTTCGACCGGACCGCCCTCGGACAGGACCGCGCCGCGGCGGCGGGGCCCTGACCTGCCCGCACGGAGAGGACCCGCTCATGCACGACAGCATCGCCCGCAAGCTCTCCATCCTCGACCGCTACCTGACGCTGTGGATCTTCCTCGCCATGGGGGTCGGCGTCGGGTGGGGCTGGCTGCGACC